>NZ_JBFTQY010000048.1:0-48696 GCF_056399245.1 Rhizobium sp. 01N447_2 | reverse complement strand
CCTGGGTTTCGTAGCGCAGCCCGGCGCACACCGTCTGCAGCCGCGGAAAGGCCGCTCGTCCGGGCAAGGCCGGCACGAACAGACGCGGGCGGCTGTCGAAGCTGTAGAAGCCGACGAGATCGCCGGCAAGGCCTGCGCCCCAGCACATGGCGAGCGCCGCATTGATGGCGCGATCGAGCTTCGTGAAGCCGGCAAGCTGCTCGGCCATCAGCCGTCCGGAATCGACGCAGAGGATGATCTGGTGGTTTCGTTCGGCCCTCATCTCGCGCACGACGAGACTGCGCATGCGCGCCGAGCGTTTCCAATCGATGCTGCGCGGATCCATGCCGCTTACAAATTCACGCAGCTGGTGGAATTCCGATCCCTCGCCGCGCAACCGCAAATCCTTCTGGCCGGCCTCCAGCGGCAGGATCTGGGTCTTGATCGCTCCCGATAGCACCGGCGATATGTCGGGCTGGACAGCGATCTCTTGCCCGACGGGCATCTTCGCGATGATCTCGAGCAGCTTCAATCGCGATGGCCACTTCAGCCATAGCGCGTTGACCGCGTATCGTCCCCGCCGGGTCAGATGAAGGTCCAGAGAGGCCTTGACCTCTCCTTCTCCGGCACCCGATGCAGGGTTGAGCCATCGGATTTCGTCGACGACCAGCTCGGGAGCGAGATCGAGCCGGATTTCGATTTTCCGGGACAGCGCGCCCTTCTGCGACCGGATACCGACCGTAAACGCGGCGGTGTGGCCGACAAAGCCCTGCGGCGGCAGATCGAAATCGACCGTCATCCTGCCCGCCAGGTTGGAGATGACCAGATCGGCGACGGTCAGGGCTGCAAGCGCAAGCCACATGAGGAGCAAGAAGTAGCTCATGTCGCGCCACCACACGCTGGTGAAGACCGTCACCGCGGCTGATATCAGAACGAGCGCGATTAGAGTGGAGGATGGCCGCATTTAACGGGGCGCATCCACGCGGTTCATGATATTGCGCAGCACCTCGTCCGGCGTGCGCCCATCAATTTCCGCGGAGGGAGAAAGCACGATGCGATGGCGCAAGGCAGGCACCAGCAACGCCTGGACATCGTCCGGCAAGCCGTAATCCCTTCCCTCGAAAGCCGCGCGCACGCGCACTGCCGATGCAACAGCGTCGGCCGCGCGGGTGGATGCGCCATAGAGAATGTCGGGATCGGAGCGCGTGGCGCGCACCAGGTCGACGATGTAGGTCAGGATCGTGTTATCCAGACGGATCGCATCGATCAGCGCCCGCCCCTCGGCAAGTGCGGCACTTGTGACAAGCGGACGGATGCCGGCATTGCGCAGGTCTGATTTCAGTGCCTGCGTCGCGTGTTTGGAGAGGATGGCAATTTCCGTATCGCGGCTGGGAAAATCGACGACAAGCTTGAACAGGAAGCGATCGAGCTGTGCTTCGGGCAAAGGATAGGTGCCCTGCTGCTCGATCGGGTTTTGCGTGGCAAGCACGAAGAAGTCCGGCCCCAGGGAATAATCGGTTCCATCAAGCGTGACCATTCGCTCGTTCATCGCCTGCAGCAAAGCCGATTGCGTCTTCGGGGGGGCGCGATTGATCTCATCGGCCAGCAGAATGTCGGTAAAGACCGGGCCCTTGGTCAGGTGGAACTGATTGGTCTGGAAATTGAAGAGATTGACGCCCAGAACATCGCCGGGCATCAGGTCTGGCGTGAACTGGATGCGACGATATTGCAGCGCCATGGCGGCGGAGACCGACCGGGCAAGCAGGGTTTTGGCCGTGCCGGGCGGACCTTCGACCAGGCAATGCCCGCCGGCAAAGATCGAGATCAGGACGAGATCGATGATCGCATCCTGCCCCTGCACCGCTTTGCCGATTTCGCCACGAACCGCAGCGATAAGATTGCGAAATTCACCTAGATCCAAGGTCAGTGCTCCCCAGCGATTTTCTAAAAATTTCGAGATTGCGGTGCAGATCCGCCCGCGTCATCCGATGTCCACGATCGATCAGCGCCTGCGCTGACGAATGCAATGCCTTCGCCGCCGCCTGATCGCGGCGCGCCAGGCGTTGAAACAGCCGCTCTATGCCCGCCTCGTTTCCGGCTCCGGGGCCGAAGACCAGTTGCGCCTTGTCCGCAAGCAGATGGAGCACGAACTGTCCGGTCATCCGGCCATCATTGCCCGAAAGGCGCAGCAGACGCGCCGTCGCGTCGATCGCGGCGGTCTTCGACAGCTCGATGTTTCCGGATGTCTCCTTCAAGGCAGGCCCGAAGCGATAGGCGCCGCGCCAGAAACAAATCGCGGCGACGACAAACAGCACTCCCCAGATGACGGACAGCGGATAAGCGAAAAACCGCTTGAAATCGGAGGCAGAGCGCTCGTAGGTCCGGCCCTCATCCGCCGGTTTCTTGCTATCCAGGGGCAGGCCGGCCGTATCCAGATAGACCGGCCGCTTCTCGCCCGCGCCGCGCAGCAGCGTGACGAGCGACACGGCAAAGGAGGCGTTATCGGCCAGAGCCAGTCCGTGATTGTTCAACAGGTCCGGATCCGACAGCAGATAGACGTTGGGGTCGTCCGCGCCACGCAGGAGCAGCGCGCCCGACGGCGTGCCCGCGAGCTCCTCCCAACCGCTCGGGAGGCTGGACCGTTCGAAGGTTTGGGCCAGATAGAGGGCAATCTTGATTGGCTGGCCCGGTTTCAGCTTTGGCTGCGCCTCTTCAAAATCGGTGCTGCTGCGGGCGAAGCCAAAATCTGAATAACCGATCTTGTCGAGTTCGCCGCCGATATCGGAGAGATCGGCCAGTCCGGATTTGCCGGCAACACCATCCGTTGACACGCTGCCGCGCCATTTCGGCAAAACGATCAGTGTCGGCAGCGCATAGCGGTTTGACTCCCGGATCGGGCTATCCGGTCCTGCGTCATCCGCTTCCTCGTTTGCCTGAGGTGCGACAGCCTCGGCTTGGCGTATCGACAGGGGAATGATGCGCAGCGAGATTTCCGAACGCGCCCGAGCGACATGAGGGTCGGATCGTACGACAGGGATACCCTTGGCTTGCAGCCACGTTTCCAACCCCTTGTTGCCAAGCGGCGAGCGGTCGAAGTCGCTGCCGCGCGAAAGCGCAAAGACTGCCAGAAGCAACAGCCCCAGCAACAGAAGAGGCCCCGAGTTACGCATTGGCCACTCTGCCTGATGACAGCAAGCCGCGCGCCGTCGTCAGAAGGACGCCGAAATGGCTTTCCGCAAGCGTGCGGCCGCCGTAATGAACGAGCTCCACTGCCGTCAGAAAATTTTCAAGCTTATCGCGTTCGGGCATATTGCTCGGTAGACGGGCGAAAACGGCGCGTTCCGTATCCGAGCGGAAAAGCCGTGTTCCCGTCATATCTGCTGCATGAAGCAGGCAATGTCGGAGCAGGAGGACAAGCGCCTGCCTGCGATCCGCCATGGCGGCAATGCGCTGCAGAAAGTCGCTCGGCTGTTCCTCGGCCTCGGCTGCAGACGTGCGCCAGCTTTCCGGCGCCTCCCCCTGCCGCTTGATGTCGCGTGGGGCCGATGAAAGCAAGACGCCACCGTTGCCGAAGCGTATCCACAAGCCGATGACCACGATGAGACCGACAAGCACGATGGCAACCGCCAGAGGACCGTTGACGACCGGCTCCCGCGGGCTCATCAACGGCTTGCGTTGTGGCGACGATTTTGTCGTATTCGATGCCGGTTCGACCTTTGCAGAGGCGTCGCCATAGACGAGCGTGCAGCGCAATCCGTTCTGCTGGCACTGCGCGGCATATTCGGCTCCGACGGCGCTCTTTTGATGATCGCCGCCCCCAACCTGCTGACTGTCGCTGTCCTGCGCCCAAGCAGGCGAAAACTGAGCCGAGGCGGCAAGCAACAGAGCCACCAGCAGGCCGAGATTGCGGATGGTCATTCTCTAAGCAAAGACCTCTGCTCTCGCTTCGGGACGCAGCGGATCCGGCCCGAACCTGTTCGGACCATCCGTGCCCCTCATTACGGAAATAACCGTGATCGCGAGACCGGTAATGGTACCGATATAGGGAACCATGCCCAAGACGATCAGCGCGAGATACCACCAACCGGAAATGTCGCGATCGTGGAAACGGCGAACCTGAAGGGATAATATTGGTAAAAAGATTGCAAGTCCAAACAATCCGCCGATCACCATGATGGCGACCACCGCTGACGAAACTCCACCCTGTTGGTCGGAAAAGGCGCCTACCGCCAAAGCCAAAATTACAAGCGCGAGCCCTACCAAGGTATAGAACAACACGAACCACCAATATTCCGAGCGGGAAGCCCTGCCGGAGAAGGTTGCGTACTTCTGCGTTAAAACTGTCCGAACAGCTTCAGTAAATCCCATTTCAATGCCCCCATTTATGCTGATTCAAGCACGGTGATCGACGGTCTCATCATCGTCTTGCCTGAAAGTCACTTCAGAAAACTGCTACAATTCAAACGTAGAAATTGCAATAAGTCGGTTGCTTCAAACAGACGCTCGCTGATGCGGAAACTGAATCGTGGCCCAGGGACAGACCCAACAGGCCAACGTTGCGGATGGCCATGTGCTAGGCAAAGACCTCCGCTCGCGCTTGGGGACGCAGCGGATCTGGCCCGTATTTGTTCGGACCTTCCGTGCCTGGAAGCAAGCAGATCACGAGGATCGCGATACCGGCAATGACGTTGAAGTAGGGAACGAAGCCGCCGACGAACAGCGCGAGATACCACCAAGCGGAAATATTTCGATCATGGAAACGGCGAACCTGAAGGGCCACCTGTGGCAAAAACATTGCCAGCCAAGTCAATCCGCCGATGAACACGAGGAGGCCGACTGGTGGCGGAACTCCGTCCCGGAAATCGGAAAAGCTGGAGGTCACAAGACACGCGATTCCGATCGCGAACAGCACCGTGAAATAGAATAAGACAAACCACCAATATTCCGAGCGGGAGGCCCTGCCCGAGAAAGTTGCATATTTCTGTACAAGAGCCGTCCCAACAGCGTCAGTAAACCCCAACTCGATGCCCCCGTTCTGCGTGCTGCGCGTCTGCTACTGTCTCACCACGGTCGTTGAGCCATAGTAGCTGCGGCTGAAAAACAGCTACAATTCAAACGTAGAAATTGCAATAAGTCGGTTGCAACGGCACGTTATTTTAGAAGCAATGATTAACGCCTTGAGATTTTCACCTCGGTGACGAGTCGTTCGGCCACCCTTTTTGCTGTCCATGTGATGCGGTCGTTTGAAGGAGAATTTGGATTTGCCAATTGGCAATAATATGCTATCTTTCTGCCAGAAAGAGAGGATGCCATGCAGCTTCAACCTATTGCTTCGACTCCCTTTAACAGGACATCGGCTGAAATCACCGATGTGGAAGCAGGGGCGCTGGCCCGCACGACGGTAAACCTCTTCAACGCCTGGAAGCTCACGGAGGCCCAGGCTTGCACCTTGCTCGGAGGTTTGTCAGCCCGCACATGGGCACGGTGGAAAGAAGGCAACGTGGGACGTGTCGATCGGGACCTGAAAATGCGGATGGCTCACCTGATGGGTATCCACAAAGGGGTGCGGCATCTGTTTAAGGACCCATCAAGGGGATATGAGTGGATCAAAGCACCTAATACGGCCTTTGGCGGCAAGTCGGCGCTGGACGTGATGCTTCAGGGCGAGCTTTCTGATCTTGCCGTGATGCGTGAATGGCTCGATGCGGAGCGGAGCGCATGGTAAGTGGGCTTGCTGTCCGCTCCCGCGTACAGTGGCCTAAAACCTACCGCATCATTAGATCGATCTATCCGCCAATCGATTTGTTCGAGGACATCGCCGACCCCCGCGACTGGGAGGCCCTTGTGGCCGTCGAGGCGAAAACGAATCCGCGCATTCGATATGAGGTGGGCGATCTTGGAAAGGTGCCCGCGAACCGCCGCGTTTCGGGCACCGGYGCTAGTTATGTAATGGCCCCATTCGTCCATTGCTCAACGGGGCGGCCGGGACGCTTCACGGACGGAAGCTATGGTCTCTACTATGCATGCGACAGTGAAGAAGTCGCTGTCGCCGAAACAATACATCATCATCAGAAGTTCATGAGCTCAACGCCCCAGCGTCCGGGGTGGACATCGGACTTTCGCGTCCTAGTGGGCAGCGTGGACCGAGAACTGGACGACGTGAACGCGGTGCCTGGCGCCCTGCATCCGGACGATTACACCGCTTCCCAGATTGAGGGATGCGAACTTCGTGCAGCGGGCAGCGATGGTCTCTTGTGGAACAGCGTTCGAATGCCCGGTCAACGTTGTATCGGCATTTTCTGGCCGGACGCCATAACCATTCCTGTCCAAGGGCGGCATTACTGCTATCACTGGAACGGCATGCGGGTGGATTTCGTGCGGCAGTACGACACCGGGGCGGTACTGGCGGTAACTTAACCGTGGCTTGTGGCAATTGCTCCATTTGCCGCGGATTTATGTGTTTCAGCGGTAATCGGCTGATTATTTTAAAAGCCATGCTTAAAGCGCTGAGATTTTCAGTTCGACGAAGCGGTGTGGACCTGACCTGCTGGGAGGCTTTCACCCGTTTGACGTGCTATTTGCGCCTTATGCGACCGACTGCATGACAAGCGATTGATGGCAATGCACGCCGGCGAGCACGCCTGAGGCGGAAGCGAGCGTGGCATTATGCATGGCGCTTGCCGCATCGCCGGCGGCAAAGACACCCTTGATGGTGGTTTCCTTATTCTCACCGGTCCGGATGACCGGCCCGAACGGGCCGTCGTCGAAGACGCAGCCGAGCTGTTCGGCAACCGGGCTTGCCATCGACGTTTTCGGCGCGACGAAGACGGCATCGAGCGGCAAGACGCGGCCATCAGCGAGGCGAACGGCCTCAAGCTTCGGATTGTCGCCCAACAATTCGACGATAGGGCTGCGTTCGATGCGGACACCACGGGCGGTCAACTTCCCCAATTGCTCTTCCTCGGGCTCGAACAGCGCCTGGGTGAAAAAGGTCGTTGCGCCCCAGTCCGGGATCATCATGGCCGAATGGGCCGAATGGGCCGAATGCGGATGGTTTGCGAGAACGCCGAGCTTGCCGCCGCTGACCTCAAAACCGTGGCAATAGGGGCAGTGCAGCGCGGAGCGGCCCCATCGCTCCTTGAGGCCCGGGATTTCCGGCAGTGTGTCGCTGACGCCGGTTGCAAGCAGGATGCGCGCGGCTCGTTCTTCGTCGCCGTCTTCGGTGCCGACAATGAACGCGTCACCATCGCTCTGCGCCCGGACGACCTTCCCCTGTCGGATTGTGACGGTCGGATAAAGCGAGAGTTGCCGTTTTCCCTCCCGCATGATCGTCGCCGGCGTCTGGCCGTCCTGGCCGAGGAACCCGTGCGACGCTTCAGAAAAGCGATTGCGCGGCGCGCCGGCATCAACGAGCAGCACGCGCCGCCGCGCCCTGGCCAGCTGCATGGCGGCCGAAAGGCCGGCGAAGTTTCCGCCGATGACGATGGCTTCGAACGACATGGAACTCTCCTTGGGTATCGAACTCATGGCTCAACATAAGTTACATGATATGACGCCGTCAAGCATCATGTCACTTGTCTTGTTACGATCCGCTTGCGATAATGACCCGTCCGATCGACAGGAAGAGACCCATGCGCAATGACAGCCGCCTTTCACGCATGCTGCACGTGCTGATCCACATGGATAAGCACCAGCACTCGGCGACCTCCGACATGATTGCGAAAATGCTGAACACCAATCCCGTCGTCGTCCGCCGCACCATGGCCGGCCTTCGCGAACAGGGCTACGTCCGCTCCGAGAAAGGCCATGGAGGCGGCTGGACGCTGGTGCGTCCGCTGTCCGAGATCACCCTGCTCGACGTCTATCGCGCCATCGGCGAGCCGCATCTCTTCGCCATCGGCCCAGCCGACGATCAGCCGCAGTGTCTTGTGGAACAGGCGGTGAATGTCGCCCTCGGCGACGCGATGGAGGAAGCCCAGGCCCTGCTGCTGCGACGGTTGGACAGCGTGACGCTGGACAAAATCGCCGCCGACTTCGAGGCGAAACTGACCGCTCGCCCGGCCACACCCTATTCCTGCGCCTCATGAGCGGGGATTACGTCCTGCGGTAGTGGAAATAACGGCCCTCCTTGACGTCGGCAGGCGGAGGCACAAGCTCGGCGTGCTCCAGCAGCAGACCACAGACGGCGATGCCGTTACGGGCGAGCACGCCGGCCGAACCGTGACCTCGCAAGCGCACAAGGTGTGTCGTTTCCGCATCACTTTCTGTAAGGTTGCAAATATCCGCTTGGCAATGGCGAATTGCTTCGGTACAAAACGCTCACCGCTTTAGTTCAAACATAAGGGAGGCGTTGCATGCCAGCAATCATCGAAACCTTCCCGTGCGGAATGTCCCGACACTAGGTCATTTCCATTCGCGGCCCGCCTCAAGCGCGCCCGACATGCGGTTTTCCCTTAATTCATAGCCCGATTGATCTGACGGGATCATTTCGTCTCCCGCTTGGGCTGTGCCATGCAACTCTCGATTTTGAGGACCGGCCGCCGATACGGCGCCGAGCGATTAAAATGACTCGCAAGAAGCTCGATTTCCGCGCCGATGCCTATCGCCATGTGCTCGGCTTTGTTTTCCATCATTGGCGCCATCGGCCTGTATTGGTGGGCATAATTATTGTRCTGGTCATTGCCAGCACGCTGGCCGAAGTCATGGTACCGGTGTTTTCCGGCCAGATCGTCGATGCTATTGCCGGCAGCAATGCGGCTGACCGGGCGCTGCGCGCCTTCGTCATCGTCGTGGCTCTGGGCCTGACCAGCGTGGCACTGCGCTGGTTCATCTTCAACGGCATCATCCGGCTGACGCTGCGCACCATGGCGGATGTGACGAATAACGGCTTCCACAAGGTGCAGCGGTTTTCGACCGACTGGCACGCCAACAGCTTTGCCGGTTCGACGGTGCGCAAGATCACCCGCGGCATGTGGGCACTCGACCAGCTCAACGACCTGCTGCTGGTCGMGCTTTTGCCGTCCATCGTCATGCTGGTCGGCGCCAGCATCGTGCTCGGCAGCTACTGGCCGATCATGGGCCTGATCGTGGCTGCGGGGTCGCTGATCTATATCGGCGTGACCGTGGCGCTTTCCATGGGCTTCGTGTCGCCGGCGGCACGGCTTGCCAATGCCTGGGACACCAAGCTGGGTGGCGCCCTGGCGGATGCCATCAGCTGCAATTCGGTGGTCAAGGCCTTCGGCGCTGAAAGCCGCGAAGAGACGCGACTGGGCCAGGTGCTGGTCAAATGGGACAGCCGCACGCGTCGGACATGGAAGCGCGGCACATTGAGCGGCACGATCCAGGGCTTCCTGATGGCTTCGATGCAGGCAGGTATTCTGGGAACGGGCCTGGTGATGTGGCGCCAGGGGCTGGCGACGCCTGGCGACATCACCTTCGTGCTGGCCATGTTCTTCGTTCTGCAAGGCTATCTGCGCAATGTCGGCCAGGACATCCGTAATCTGCAGCGTGCCGTCAACGACATGGAAGAACTGGTGCTGCTCGACAAGATGCCGCTCGGCATCGAGGACAAGCCCAACGCCAAGCCGATCAAGATCGGCGAGGGCGAGATCGTCTTCGATCGCATCACCTTCCAGTATGGCGCGCATCCCACCCCGCTTTATGACGACTTTTCGGTCACCATCAAGCCGGGTGAGCGCGTCGGCCTGGTGGGACATTCGGGCTCTGGCAAGACGACCTTCGTCAAGCTCATCCAGCGCCTCTATGACGTCAACTCGGGGGCGATCCGCATCGACGGGCAGGATATCGCAGGGGTCAAGCAATCAAGCCTGCGCGGCCAGATCGCCATCGTGCAGCAGGAGCCCATTCTGTTCCACCGCACGCTGGCCGAAAACATCGCCTATTCCAGGCCGAACGCCTCGCGCCGCGAGATCGAGCAGGCGGCAAAACAGGCGAGTGCCCACGACTTCATCATGGACCTTCCCAAGGGCTATGAGACGATGGTGGGGGAACGCGGCGTCAAGCTGTCGGGCGGCGAGAGGCAGCGTGTCGCCATAGCCCGTGCCTTCCTGGCGGACGCGCCGGTGCTGATCCTGGACGAAGCGACATCGAGCCTCGACAGCGAGAGCGAAGTGCAGATCCAGCAGGCCATGGAACGTCTGATGAACGGCCGCACGACGCTGGTGATCGCCCACCGGCTGTCCACCGTGCGCGCGCTGGACCGGCTGCTGGTCTTCGACAAGGGAAATATCGTTGAAGAAGGCGACCACCAGGCGCTGATCCGGCTCAACAACGGTATCTATCGCCGGCTGTTCGAACGGCAGGCGCTGGAACTGACCAAGGGTCTGGTGGCGTGAAGCGAAACACGACAGCGCCGCGCTTCTTTTCGAGAGCCGCGGCGCTGTAGCACTTTGAATGGCTGCATAATTTTATGCAGTAGGGCCGATGCTATCCTCTACGTGCGCCGGTAGAGGAAATAACGGCCTTCCTTGATGCCGTCCGGCAGCGGCAGCGCCACCAGCTCGGGATGCTCCAGCGGCAGCCCGCTGACGGCGAAGCCGTTATGGGCGAGCACGCCGGCCACCAGCTGCGGCAGCCAGGTCAGCGTCACCGCATCGATCTCGTCGTGGCCGGTGCCGATATCGGCATGGGCAAGGGCCGCGCCAATGCCGACGAAGGCCTGACCGGACTCGCGGATATTGCCGGTCACCATGTCTTCTGCCTCCGGTGTCGAGGCCGAATAGGAGCGCACTTCCCAATCGAAGGCGACGATGCGCCGGCCTGGAAAATTCTCGCGCAGGTGATCATAGGTGCGGCCGTTACCGAGGCCGAACTCCAGCACCGGGCCTTCAATTTCTCCCACCAGATCGATGATCGAGTTCAGAATGTCGCGTTGAGCCGTCAACCGGCGAATGAAGCTGTCGAGGCGGCTCATCTAATCCGTATCCGTCATGAAATCGTTAGCGGTCCTGGAGCAATTCCAGCAAAAAGTGCGGCAGCGGTTTTGCGTTCGGAATTGCATAAAAACAAAAAGATAGGGCGTTTCCGTGCGTCCTGGAAACCAGGAAAGGCTCTAACACATGAAACCTTGCCAAGTCGATTGCCGTAAATGGGAATTGGCGTTGCAGTGGCAACATGGGTCTGTGCTAAGCTCGATGACATGAAAACCGTGACCGACGAAGATTTCTTTGCCGAAGTGCCGCTCTTCAGCGAATTCGAGGGCGTGACCGACGCGGCCAACTACCGGCCGTTGCCGGACGGATGGGTGCTGGCGCTCGCCGACATCGTCGGCTCGACGCAGGCGATCGGCGCCGGCCGTTACAAGGACGTCAACATGGCGGGCGCCAGCGTCATCTCAGCGGTGCTGAATGCCGTCGGCAAGGGCGACTATCCCTTCGTCTTCGGCGGCGACGGCGCGCTGATCGCGCTTCCGGGTTCGCTGGAGGCGGCGGCACGCGACGCCCTTGCCGCCGCGCAGGTCTGGGTCGAGGAAGATCTGAACCTGGTGCTGCGCGTCGCCATCGTGCCGGTCGCCGACACCCGCGCCGAGGGCCTCGACGTCCGTGTCGCGCGTTACTCCGCAAGCCCCAACGTCACCTATGCGATGTTCTGGGGCGGCGGCACCAGCTGGGCCGAAAGACAGATGAAGCTCGGCCGTTACGGCATTGCCCGCGCGCCGGCTGGAACCCGCCCGGATCTGACCGGTCTCTCCTGCCGCTGGAGCCCGATCGATGCGAGAAACGGCGAGATCGTCTCGATTATCGCCGTGCCCGGCGAAGGTCGGCCAGGCCGAGAATTTCAAGAGCTCGTCGGCGGCATCGTCGCCATCACCACCGAGCAGAACAGGGACAGCCATCCGGTACCGGCCGATGGTCCGGACCTTGCCTTCTCGCTGCATGGCATCAATCGCGAAGCCAAAGCCACCGCGCCACCCAGCCGGCGGTTTTGGCAGAAGCTCTTCATCTTCCTGCAGCTCGGCATCACGGTTGCGTGCTACAGGCTCGGCATTCCGCTCGGCCGCTTCGATGCACGCCGCTACAAGCGCGACGTCGCCGACAATTCCGATTTCCGCAAGTTCGATGACGGGCTGAAGATGACGATCGACGTCGACGCCGAACACCTGAAGCGCATCGAGACCCTGCTGCAACAGGCACAGGCCAAGGGTGTGGCTCGCTACGGCCTGCATCGACAATCCTCAGCGCTGATGACCTGCTTCGTGCCGACGCCGATCGCGCGCGATCACATCCATTTCATCGATGGCGCCGCCGGCGGTTATGCGGTGGCCGCCAGCCAGATCACCGGCAAGTCGCTTTCAACAGCACCGAGCACGATTTAACACTATGACCGGACGATCTTCGGACGTCGCAATCACTTGCACTGCGCAAGAGGGCCCCTGAACATTAAAGGGGCACAGATATACGGTAGCCGGATCAAAGACCGAACGAGATTGCGCGGAAGCCCTTTTCATCGACAGCGGGTTTGTCTTCCCAAAGGTAGTCGCCGGTCAGGCTCACGTGCTCCCATGTGAGCGGGGACAGACTGGAAAGCAGATGCTCGGGGACGGCTTCTCCAGCGTTTCGCACGGCATTGACGACGCGGCCGGTATAAATCGTATTCCAGTGAATGATGGCGGTGACGACCAGGTTGAGGGCCGATGCCCGGATCGATAGGTTCTCCTGGCTACGATCGCGGAAACGCTCTGCGAGCGTCACATTTGAATGTAATTTTTGGGTGTACCCAAAAGTGACGTTGGCAAAACGTTGTCGTAAGAATCACACGCTTCAGGCGGACTCTTACGACACGAATTTGAGCGCGATTCCAACTCGCGATATTTCAAGTGAAAAGCCAGGCTATCTGCGAAAGCATCATTCAACGCGAGAATTCCTTCCATTTGCTGAGACATTTACCGCGAATATCCGACCTATCGTATTGAGCAGAAGCTGTGCAGCCAGAATAGCTGTTGTTCCGGTGTGGTCGTAATCGGGCGCGACCTCGACAAGATCGACACCGACAATGGTGCCTCGCTTTGCAAGACCGGCAATCAGTTCCAGGACCTCATAATAGATGAAGCCTCCATGGCTGGGTGTGCCGGTGCCAGGTGCAATCGATGGATCGAAGCCGTCGATGTCGATTGAGAGGTAATAGCGTTTGCCTGCTGGAATACGCTCGAGAACCGCATCTACGCCAAGTTTGCGGATCTGGCGCACGGACAGGATGTCCGACCGCTGGGCGCGGGCGTGGTCGTAACCTTCCTTGGCGGTGGATGACACATTGCGGATRCCGAGCTGCGTCATGCCGGTCACCCAAGGCTTTTCCGAAGCACGACGCATCGGGCTGCCATGGCCGAAGCGTACGCCGTGGCGCTCATCGACGAAATCGAGATGCGCATCGAACTGCACGAGATGGACAGGTTCCTGATCGCCGAAGGCGTTGATGCAGGGGATGTTGATGGAATGATCGCCGCCGAGCACGACTGGAAGCGCACCTGCCGAAAGGATCTTGCGAACGCCGATTTCAATATTGGCATGGCTCGAAGCGGTGTCGGTGTGAATGATATCGGCATCGCCGATATCGACGATCCTTACACCTTCTAGATACGTCACGTCGTCCTCGTGATCGTAGGCACCGGCGTGGCCGAAGGCAAACAGCGTAGACGCCTCGCGTATGCTCCTTGGCCCGAAACGGGCGCCGGATCGCCACTGCGTACCGAAATCGAACGGTGCGCCGAGGATCGCGACATCGGCGTCGATCTGGTCCCAGTTCTCGACATAAGGGCTCTTGGCAAAGGTGGAAATGCCGACGAAGGGCAGGTTAAGCCGGCCTTTATCGTATCCGTGAGCAGCCATGATCGTTCCTTTCAAGCTATCAAAATGCGCGTTCGCGCCAGGTCTGGAGAAATTGAGAAAGACGTTCGCTTTTCGGGGTGGCGAAAAGCATTTGCGGCGGGCCCTCCTCGACAATGCGGCCGCTATCCATGAAGATGACGCGGCTGGCCGCATGGGCGGCAAAACCCATCTCGTGGGTGACGATGACCATGGTCATTCCCTCTGTCGCGAGTGTCTTCATGACAGAAAGCACTTCGCCCACCAGTTCCGGGTCGAGCGCCGAGGTGGGTTCGTCGAAAAGCATCGCCTTCGGCCGGACTGCCAGCGCCCGGGCAATGGCCACGCGCTGCTTTTGCCCCCCGGAAAGGCTTTCGGGACGGCGATCCGCGAAGGTGGAAAGCCCGACCTTCTCCAGCATTGCCCGCCCTGTTTCCTCTGCCTGCTTTCGAGGCACACCATGCACCAGCCGAAGTGCCAGGGTCACATTGTTAAGCACGCTCATGTGCGGCCAGAGGTGGAAGTGCTGGAACACCATGCCAAGGGGCCTGCGTGTTTCCGCCAGTTCCCTCACACCGGCCCGTTCCCGTCCGAGTGGCGTTTCCCGCCAGCCGATCAGCTTTCCAAAAACCTGCACATCGCCGCCGTCGTAAGGATCGAGAAAAGCAATAGAGCGCAACAGCGTGCTCTTGCCAGAACCAGATGGGCCGATGATGCAGGTAACATCGCCAGCATGAATATCGAGGTCGATGCCGGTCAGCACCTTCTTGTCGCCGAAATGCTTCTGAAGTCCGCGCACCGAGATTGCAGCTTTACTTGCGGTCATATCAGGAGCCTTTCACCGTAAAGCGTCGCTCTGCATAGAAACCGAGACGCGCGATAGTTTCGACGAGCGCCCAGTAGAGGAGGGCGATGGTAAGATAAGGGGTGACGACAGCGAAGGTGATGGAGCTGATCGTACCTGCGACCTTTGTCAGTTCACCAAGCGTGATGACTGAAAGCACGGCAGATTCCTTGACCAGATTGATTGTCTGCCCGACGCTGGCGGGAAGCGTGACCCGCAATGCCTGGGGCAGTTCGATATTGAGAAAGCGCTGGCCCGGTGTCAGGCCAAGCATTTCGGCGGCCTCCCGTTCACCCTTCGGTATCGCACTGAAGCCGGCACGAAAGATTTCCGCAAACGGTCCGGCTCCATAAAGCCCGAGACCGACGATGCCGGCGACATGGGGGCTCAGCAGCAAACCGAACTGCGGGCCTCCGTAATAGAGGAGGAACAACACCAGCGCGAGAGGTGCGCCACGCGAAAATTCGATGTAACCGCGGGCCGGAATCGCAATGAGCCGAAGGCGACTGCGCAATGCAAGTGCAAGAAAAATGCCGCCGACTACGGAAATGAAGATGCCCAGCAGCGAAACACCAATCGTAGTGGCAAGACCCGCCGCGTATAATGGAATATCGTTGACAAAATCCGACATTATTGTTTCGCCTCCCGTGATAGGTGGCGCTCCAACAAAAGGCCAATACACGCAAGAACTGCGCCGATGATCACGTAAAGTAACAAAGCCGAGGTATAGGCTTCCAGTGGACGAAATGTCGATGCGGCGACCTGCTGCGCCCGACGGGTGATGTCGGTGACGGCGATCACCGATACCAGCGAGGAGTTTTTCACCAGAGCCTGCATTTCCCCGATCAGGGCCGGCAGCATCAGACGTATCGCTTGGGGCGCTTCGATCCTGAAAAACGTCTGGCTTGCGGACAGACCGAGCATGCTGGCAGCCTCGATCTCACCCTTTGGGACTGCCAGCAGTCCGGCGCGGTAGATCTCGGACTGGAAGGCTGCGGTGTTCAATGCGAGCGCCAGTGTTGCGGCTAGCGTTGGTTGCAACTCCAGCCCGAAAAATGGCAGCAGATAGAAGACGATCAACAATTGGACGAGGATGGGCGTCCCCCGCCAAAAGGAGAGATAAAGTCCCGCCAGACGGGTTGTAACCCTGCCGCCGCGTGAAGCTGCGGCAAGGAGAATGGCCAGCGGCGCACCGAGAAGCAGCGCTGAAAAGCTGACTATGACTGTGGTGGCGAAGCCATCGAAAAGAGCTGGCCAGACACCTGAGAGTCCTCTGTCCATGACTGGATCTTACTCGCTAACTGCCAGCTTTTCCGGCAGTTCCATCGTCGCGCCGAACCACTTCTTCTGTAGCTCGCCCAGTTTGCCGGATGTGTTCAGCTTGACCAGTTCGGCGTCCATCAGCGCATTCAGCGAGGCGCTTTGGGCATCGTTACGGCCAGCCCATGAGAAATAGGTTTTTGCACCAAAGGTCGGCAGCACCACCTCGAATACATCGGGACGCTGACGTGCTGCTTCGAGCAGGTTTGGCAGCGAGTTGATGACAGCTTTGATGCGACCGGTCCCAAGGTCTGCATAGGCTTCGGAAAAGTCGGTGTAGGTGGAAATCGTGGCGTCGCCTTTGCCACCTGCCTTCAGTTCGCCCGCGAATTTTTCAAGCGCGGCAAGCTGGGCCGAACCTGCCTGTGAACCGACCGGTTTGCCGGCAATGTCTTCCGGCTTGGCAATGTCGGTATCACCCTTGCGCTTCAGCACAGCCATTGTGGCATCGGCGATCGGTGCGGACAGATGATAAGCCTTCATGCGTTCCGGCGTGACCGTGACGGAGGTCACGACATAATCGAACCGACTGGCGGCTAGACCCGGGAGGATGCCCTGCCAAGGCAGGTCGAGCCGCTTCAGTTCGACACCGGGCAGAGCCTTCATGATCTCTGCCATGATATCCGCGGAATAGCCGACAATCTTGCTGTCCTCGACAAATTCGAACGGCGCGAAGCGCGCTTCGGTAGCGACAGTGAAGACCTTATCCGTTTTGATTTTTTCGAGTAGCTCGGCGGCCGAAGCGACGGGTGCGGCCAACGCGATGGCAAATGCGGCGCAGATCAGAAGGCTTTTCGAATTCCGAATGACTTTCATAGTCCTGTTCCCCTGTTTTTCCGGGACCGTTTCGTGGTCTCCGAAGACAAGGAAGCATGGACAATGCTACAGAAAAATAGGAAATATGTGGAGTTTACATCAAGATTATTAATGTAAGGATGCGCGGATGCTGCTCGCCCAATCCGACCTCAGGTCATTGACCGTGTTTCGGGCGGTCGTTGACCATAAGAGTTTTCTCGGTGCACAGATCGCGCTGGGCCTTAGTCAGTCGGCGGTCAGTTTCCACATCAAGGCGCTGGAAGATCGTCTGGGTTTCAAGCTCTGCCAGCGTGGCCGCTCGGGTTTTGAACTGACGGACCGTGGTGCTATCGTGCATGAGCGTTCAAAAGGGCTTTTTCTGGCACTCAATGCCTTCGAGAGCGACATCGGTGCACTCAAAAACCGCATTACCGGCACTCTAAGGCTCGGCCTCGTTGATAATACCATTACCGACAGCGACCTACCTATCCACCGGGTGATCGCCCGTATCAGCGAACGGGCGCCCGAAGCGCGCGTTGAACTGGCAATAGACACTCCGGACGCGCTTCTTTCGGAAATTGCCAATGGCGGTCTGGACATAGCATTGCTACCGGAAACGCAACCCTATCAGGGTCTGAAGCTCTCGCGGTTCCGGGAAGAAATCCATTCGCTTTACTGTGCCCAAGGGCACCCCCTCTTCCGGCAGGCGGAAGCCGAATTGACGATCGAACACGTCGAGACTTTCGATTTCGTTGTGCGGCCATACGCCAACATGCGTGAATTGCAGTTTTTCCCAAAAGCACGTGCGCGGGCCATTGCCTCCAACATGGAGGCGCAAGCAATGTTCGTGATGTCTGGACACTA
The DNA here is from genome assembly GCF_056399245.1 of Rhizobium sp. 01N447_2. Classification (NCBI taxonomy): domain Bacteria; kingdom Pseudomonadati; phylum Pseudomonadota; class Alphaproteobacteria; order Hyphomicrobiales; family Rhizobiaceae; genus Rhizobium; species Rhizobium sp. 01N447_2. The sequence goes on along the minus strand of NZ_JBFTQY010000048.1, from coordinate 31,074 downwards.
TCTTGGATACTTGCCGGACCACTATGCCCGCGGCTGGGTGCAGAAAGGGCGTTTCAGGCAGCTTATGCCGGAGGAAACCCGTATTCATTCCACCTTCGTCATCGCGACGCGGTCTACCGAGAAACCGTCGACCATCCTTGACTTCTTCATCCGTGAACTGGCGGGCATTGCTTCGGAGGCGGTACACATGGGACATTCTTTCGCCCCAGGAAATGCGACAAGCTAGCACCGTCGTCTAATAGCGAGATTTGCAAGCGCCTTTTGGGTGCAGGAGGTTGTTTGCCGGGAGCATGGTCGTCTACGCGGTCGACATAGGTCGCCGCATTATGGTGCTTCGCGGGTCAGTCCTTCCAATGTGTGTCTCGCACGCTCCGAGCAAACTCGTGGTGCCGGTAGGCGCGTCGGCCGCATAGGTGAATGTGCCGAATTTCTGCACGTCTTCAGCGGCCCGCATCAGCCCGCCACATGCGGCGCGCGCCATTGAGCCGCCCACGCTGATGCGGCGAACTCCGTGACACTCACAGATCGAACGCCAGCTTGTTCAATTGCTGTCCAGAGCTGTCGAAGTTGTCAGATTGCAACCAGCGCTCATAACCGGCGCGAAGACGCGGCCATTCCCTGTCGGTGATGGAATACCATGCGGTATCGCGATTGAGGCCCTTGACGACCATGTGCTGTCGGAAAATGCCCTCGAAGCAGAATCCGAAGCGCTCGGCTGCTCGCTTGGAAGGAACGTTGCCGTTGTCTGACTTCCACTCGAAGCGGCGGTATCCAAGGCAGAACACATAGTCAGCGAAAAGAAACAGTGCTTCCGTTGCGGTCCGCGTCCGTGTGATCGCCGGTCCCCACAGGATATTGCCGACCTCGATTACGCCGTGGACCGTATCCACGCGCATTAAAGCCTGGCGGCCTTCAGCACGGCCGGTCGCCTTGTCGATGACCGCAAAGAATAGAGGGTCCGCGCTGGCTTCCGCCCTCTCGGCCCAGACCCGCAGATCGCTGAAATCGGAAGGGGCATCGTCAAAAAGATACTTGAATCGATCTTGGCGCCGGGTGCAGCCGCCGCCTCGAACAAAGTCTGTGCATGCCGATCCGCGCTCAGTGGCTCTAGCCGCGCGTAAGACCCTTCCAGTATTTTTCGCTCCGCTTTGGGAGCACCTTTCCAATTGCTGAGTTCCATGAAGACACCATCCAGAATCTGACGGAACAATGCCGTCGTTGAGTATGTAGCCCTGTAATTGCATATATATGGCTGGTTGTTCCCATCCATTTTGACAGCTGCGAGCAGGCCAATTGGATGGGAATCGATTGCGAGCTTAGTGGGGTGGATAAACCCCTCAGGCCGGAACAGCGAGGCGCTGCCGAATAGCAGACTTATGCAGTGACGTTTCTGTCACGCCTTGATGACGTGTTCGGCCGCAAGCCCGAGCCGGTTGAAGACATTGCGCGTGTCGATAATCAGCGCCGCACTTTTCGACAGCGCCGCATAATCCACCCTGTCGTGATCGGTCGCCACCAGCACCGCATCGTAGCCGGCAATGGTATCAGGCGTCAGCGGCACCGATTTGCGGCCCTTCAGCGCCTGGTATTCGCGCGTCGGCGGGATCTCGGCGACGAAGGGATCATGGTAATCTGCGTGTCCGCCACGCTCCTCGATGATCTCGATCAGCCGCAGCGACGGGCTTTCGCGAATATCGGCGACGTTCTTCTTGTAGGCGAGCCCGAGCACAAGCACCCTGCTGCGGCTCAGCGCCTTGCCGGCGCGGATATCGAGCGCTTCGGCGAGCTTGCCGACGACATAACGCGGCATGGCCGAATTGATCTCGCCGGCAAGCTCGATGAAGCGGGTCGGCAGCTCGTATTCGCGCGATTTCCAGGTGAGGTAGAAGGGATCGATCGGGATGCAATGGCCGCCGAGGCCGGGGCCGGGATAGAAGGGCATGTAGCCGAAGGGCTTGGTCTTGGCCGCGTCGATCACTTCCCAGACGTCGATGCCCATCGCCGCATAGACGGTCTTCAGCTCGTTGACGAGGGCGATGTTGACCGAGCGGAAGATGTTTTCGGTAAGCTTCACGGCTTCAGCCGTCGCATTCGAAGAGACCGGAACGACAGATGATACCGCCGCACCATAGAAGGCCTTCATCAGCGCCAGCGCCTCAGACCCGTCGCCGGCGACGACCTTCGGGATGGTGGCGGTATGATAGTGCTGGTTGCCGGGATCCTCGCGCTCCGGCGAAAAGCCGACGAAGAAGTCCGAGCCGGATTTCAGCCCGGTGCCTTCGAGAATGACCTTCACCACGTCATCGGTCGTGCCGGGATAGGTGGTCGATTCCAGCACGACGAGCTGACCGGGGCGCAAATGCGCGGCGATCGAGCGCGACGTCGCCTCGACGAAGGAAAGATCGGGATCGCGATGCTTGGTGAGCGGCGTCGGCACGCAGATGATGATGACGTCACACTCGTCGAGACCGGCGAAATCGGTCGTCGCCTTGAAGCGGCCCGTATCGATCTCGGCAGACAGCGCCTCGTCGCTCACCGCGTCGATATAGGAGCGGCGGGCATCGAGAGCCACCATCTTGCCCGGATCGATGTCGAAGCCGGTGACCGCAAAGCCGCTGCGCGCCACCGCCATCGCCAGCGGCAGGCCGACATAGCCGAGGCCGATGATGCCGGCACGGGCCGCGCGGGTTTCGATCTTCTGCAAAAGCGTATCGAAGGTGGAGGTGGCCAAGGCGGGATCTTTCAAACGGGGAAGAGAAGGCTGATCTAATGCATGATCCAGCCAAATTAAACCCGGGCGCCGATCTTCCTCGTCTTTCCGGCGGCACGGCCGTCCGGTTGGCGCCAATGGCTGCCCTCAGCCTAACCCTCTCGCCGATCTCCTGGGCCGGGATGTCGCGTGGCATTGACGTCCAAATCCCTTAACCGGGTGTGGCGGAAATGACTCAGGCCGCGCCCTTTGATGCAACTTGAGCGCACAAAAAATTGAAGCTCCCATTGTTTCGCATTTGCAGCATCCCTATTTTGACTTTTGATAATGAACCACCGCGAAAGGACAACCCGTCCGATCCCCCGACATGGGGAGCTGAGGGGCGCCGCTGCCGGGCTTTCGGCAGATCCGTTGACACAATAATACCGCTCGTACATCCTGTTTTCCTTGTGACCTGCGCATGAAAATGTGCCGGCCGAGGGACTTTTGGCTCTTGGGGATGGCGTGCCTTATGAGGATCATACCGAGAATGAGCACGATCGAATCCAGCGTGTCCTCCATCCTGTTGGACCGGGTCGCTGAATGGCTGACGAACTCTTCGCTGGCCGGAGACGAGCTTGAAAACATCGTGCGCGGTTTCTGCGAAAGGCTGACTGCTGCGGGCCTGCCACTTGCGCGCGTGCATCTTTCCTTCTCGATGCTGCACCCGCTCTACGATGCGCTGAGCTTCACCTGGCGGCGCGCCAGCGGCGTCACCATCGAGGGCTTCCGCATGCCTGCCGGGCAAAAGCCGGACCGCTTCCTGCAGAGCCCTTATTATTACCTGCTCGACAACAATCTGCAGCATATCCGCCGCCGGCTGTTACAGGATGGGCCGAACGAATTTCCGATTTTCGAGGACCTGCGCAAGGACAGCATCACCGACTATCTCGCCTTCGTGCAGCCCTTCGGCGACGGCTCGGTGCAGGGCATGATGGGTTCCTGGTCGACGGACCATAATACCGGCTTTTCCGACGACATGATCGATGCGCTGCTGAGGATGCAGAACCATCTGGCGGTCGCTGCCAAGATGGCGGTGCTCGGCAAGCTCGCCAACAACATGCTGACCACCTATCTCGGCGGCGACGCCGGCAAGCGGGTGCTGAACGGCCAGATCCGCCGTGGCGACGGTGAGACGATCCGGGCGGCGCTGGTCATGGGCGACATGCGCGAATCCACCATGTATGCCGAAAAGGAAGGCCGGCAGGCCTATATCGACACGCTGAACCAGTTCTTCGACGCGATCGCCGCCCCCTTCAACCGCAATGGCGGCGAGATCCTGAGTTTCCTCGGCGATGGTTTCCTCGCCGTCTATCCGTGCGGACGCCACAAGGACCCATCGAAAATTGCCTGCGAGGCGGCACTTTCGGCCGTGCATCAGGCGCAGGCGCGGGTCGCCGAGCTCAACAGGGACCGCGAGCAGAAGGGCCTGACCAGGGTCGGCTACGGCATCGGCCTGCATGTCGGCAACGTCATGTTCGGCAATGTCGGTCTCAAGGACCGCCTGACCTTCTCCGCCTTCGGCTCGGCGGTCAACGAGGTCCAACGTCTGCAGATCCTGACCAAGAAATACGGCCGCGAGGTCGTCGCCAGCCAGGCCTTCGCCGGTTATTGCGGCGGCGAATGGACGACGCTCGGCGAGGAGAAGCTGCGCGGCATCCGCCAGAAGGTGACGGTGCTGCAGCCGCGTGCGCCGGCACCCGCAATCAACGTCGACGAAAGCTTCCGCGAAGCCGTGCAGAACGGACTTTCAGAAGCCGAGCAGGTCATTCTCCTGCATCGCGACGCCAAGAAACAGGTGGAGCGCACCAGCATGGAGAAATTCATCCAGTAAGAGCTTAGAACCCCTGCCATAATCTGCGTGTCTCGCCCGAGGGAACTTCGGCGGGAGACGGCGGTTTTTCTATGATTGTCATCAGCTAGACACCCCGTTTGCGGTACGATAGTGTGCCTTAACGGGAACATAGAAGACTGGGGAATTTCATTGGTATGGCGTCTGCAGCCGATCTGTTGCGTATTGAAAATCTCGACGTCTCCTTCTCGGTTTTCGGTGACCGGTTACGCGTCGTAAAGGAAGCCAATCTTCGTATCCTTCCGGGCAAAGTCACCGCCCTCGTCGGTGAATCCGGCTCCGGAAAATCGGTGATCAGCCAGTCGGTCATGGGCATCCTGCCCAATCCGGCCAAGGCGTCTGGCCGTATTCTCTTTACCGATCCGCTCGACGGCAGCACGACCGATATCCTGTCCTTTCCGCGCGACAGCGAGGAAATGCGCGACCTGCGCGGCCGGCGCATGGCGACGATCTTCCAGGAGCCGATGACCTCGCTCTCGCCGCTGCACACGATCGGCAATCAGATCAGCGAAGTGCTGCTGATCCATACCGAGGCCGACAAGCAGGAAGCCCGTGAAAGGACCGAGGAGATGCTCGGCCTGGTCGGCTTCTCCAATCCACATCGCACCTACGACATGTATCCGTTCGAACTGTCGGGCGGCATGCGCCAGCGCGCGATGATCGCCATGGCGCTGATCTGCAAGCCGGCGCTGTTGATCGCCGACGAGCCGACGACGGCGCTCGACGTGACGATCCAGGCGCAGATCCTGGAACTGCTGCGCGAGCTGCAGGCCAAGCTCGGCATGGCGATGCTGCTCATCACCCACGATCTCGGCATCGTCGCCAATATGGCCGACGAGGTGGTCGTCATCTATCACGGCGAGATCATGGAAGCAGGACCCGTCGAGGCGATCTTCCGCAATCCGCAGCATCCCTATCTCAAGGGCCTGATGGCCGCCGTTCCGCATTTCGACATGAAACCCGGCGAGCGGCTGAAAGCGCTGCGCGATGTGACGGTCAATCTCGAAGCCCTCGTCGGCAAGAAGAAGCCGCTCCAGGCAGAGACGCCGGGCATCCTGCTTTCCGTCGCCAATCTCTCGAAGACCTACAAGACGCGCAAGCGCAGTTTCTTCGGCAAGCACGAAGCCACCGTCCTGCGCGCCGTCGACGACGTCAGCTTCGACATTTTCCGCGGCGAATGTCTTGGCCTGGTCGGGGAATCCGGCTGCGGCAAGACGACGCTCAGCAAGATCCTGATGCGCGCCATCACGCCGGACAGTGGCGCGGTGGTGTTCAACGACGGCAAGGAGGTCGTCGACGTCCTCTCCGTCAAAGGCGCCGAACTGCAGGACATGCGAACCAAGATCCAGATGGTGTTCCAGGATCCGGTTTCCTCGCTCTCGCCGCGCATGACGGTGCGCAACATCCTGAGTGAACCGCTCGAGATCCACGACCGCGGCGACAGTGACGAGCGCAAGCGCAAGGTCGAGGGATTGATGGCGGCAATCGGCCTCGACAAGCGTTATCTCAGCCGTTACCCGCACAGTTTTTCGGGCGGCCAGCGCCAGCGCATCGGCATTGCGCGGGCGCTCGCGCTCGGGCCGAAGCTCGTCATTCTCGACGAGCCGGTCTCGGCGCTGGACGTCTCCGTGCAGGCACAGATCCTCAACCTGTTGAAGGACCTGCAGAAGGAGCTGGGGCTTACCTATCTCTTCATTTCGCACAATCTCGCCGTCGTCGATTACATGGCTGACCGCATCGCGGTGATGTGCAAGGGCCGCATCGTCGAAATCGCGCCGCGCGAGATCATCCTGCGCGATCCGGTGCATCCCTATACGAAATCGCTGCTTGCCGCCGTCCCCTTCCCCGATCTCGACCGACCGCTCGATTTCAAGGCGCTGAGAGAAAACGGCGCCGCCGACAAGCAGAACTGGGGCGTGACCTTCACCGCCGAGCATGACGACGCTTCCGAACTTGCCTATGCCGACCTCGGCGACGGCCATCTGGTGCGCGCCCGCAAGGGCGCCGATGCCAAGGAGTTGCGTTGATGGTGACGCGTCGCACGTTTCTCGGCGGCCTCGTCGGCGCGGCAATCGCGCCCGCGGTGGTGAGGGCGCAACAAGCCGCCGAGCCGGAATTCCTGAAGGAACAGCTGACATCAGGTAGCCTGCCGCCGATGGCCGAGCGCATTCCTGTCCGCCCGCGCATCGTCAACCTGAAGGAGATGGGGCTCGAACCCGGTGCCTATGGCGGCACGGTGCGCACCATCATCGGCGGCCAGCGCGACATCCGCTTCATGACGATCTACGGCTATGCCCGCCTGGTCGGCTACAACAAGCACCTGCAGTTCCAGCCGGATATCCTGGCCGGTTTCCAGTCCGAGGACGACACGGTCTTCACCTTCACGCTGCGCGAGGGCCATAAATGGTCCGACGGCCAGCCGTTCACGGCCGACGATTTCCGCTATTGGTGGGAAGACGTCATCTTAAACGACAAGCTGACACCCGGCGGCGGCGCGCTGGAGCTTCGTCCGCACGGCAGCCTGCCGCGCTTCGAGATGCTCGATCCGCTAACCGTGCGCTACACCTGGGAAAAACCCAACCCGATGTTCCTGCCGACATTGGCAGGCCCCCAGCCGCTCGTCATCTTCGGCCCTGGTCATTATCTCAAGCAGTTCCACAAGAAATTCCAGCCCGACCAGGCGAAGATGGACGAGCTGATGAAGACCTACCGCGTCAAGAAATGGCAGGATCTGCACATCAAGATGGCGCGTTCCTATCGTCCGGAAAATCCGAACCTGCCGACGCTCGATCCCTGGCGCAATACGACGCCTCTGCCGTCCGAGCAGTTCGTCTTCGAGCGCAACCCGTTCTTCCACCGCGTCGACGAGACCGGCAGGCAGCTTCCCTATCTCGACCGTTTCATCCTCAACGTCTCCTCCTCGTCGATCATCGCCGCCAAGGCGGGTGCAGGCGAAGCCGACCTGCAGGCGACCGGCATCGATTTCAACGACTACACCTTCCTGAAGGAGGCCGAGAAACGCTTCCCGGTGAAGGTCAATCTCTGGAAGCTCGCGCGCGGCTCGCGCATCACGCTGCTGCCGAACCTCAACTGCGCCGACGAGGTCTGGCGCGGCCTCTTCCGCGACGTGCGCCTGCGCCGGGCGCTGTCGCTGGCGATCGACCGGCACGAGGTCAACATGGTGGCCTTCTACGGCCTCGGTACGCCAAGCGCCGATACGGTCCTGCCCGACAGCCCGCTCTTCAAGCAGGAATATGCCGACGCCTTCGTGAAGTTCGATCCCGACGAGGCCAACCGCCTGCTCGACGAGCTCGGCTTGACCAAACGTGACGACGACGGCATCCGGCTGCTGCCCGACGGGCGGCGCGCCGAGATCACCGTCGAGACCGCCGGCGAGAGTAATCTCGACACCGACGTGCTGGAGCTGGTGCACGACCACTGGGCCAATATCGGCCTTGCGCTCTATACCCGCACCTCGCAGCGCGACGTCTTCCGCAACCGGGCCATGAGCGGTTCGATCATGATGTCGATCTGGTACGGCCTCGACAATGGCGTGCCGACGGCCGACATGTCGCCCGCAGGCCTTGCGCCGACACTCGACGATCAGCTGCAATGGCCGCTCTGGGGTATGCACTACCTCTCCGCCGGCCAGGAGGGCGTCGCACCCGACCTGCCGGAGGCCGCCGAACTGGTCGACCTGCTCAGCCAATGGGGCTCGACGGCCAAATTCGAGGAGCGCCAGGTGATCTGGCACAAGATGCTGTCGCTCTATACGCAGCAGGTGTTCTCGATCGGTCTCATCAACAGCACGCTGCAGCCGATCCTTCGCGCCGCCAAGCTGCAAAACCTGCCGGAGAAAGCCCTCTACGGCTTCGATCCCACCTCCTATCTCGGCGTCTATATGCCGGATGCATTCTGGTACAAGGAGGCCTGAGGCGTGTTCAGATACATTCTCTGGCGCATCGCCGCCATGGTGCCGACGCTCTTCGTCATTTCAGCGCTGGTCTTCACCATCATCGAGCTGCCACCGGGCGACTTCTTCGAGAGCCAGATCGCCGAGCTGCGCGCCTCCGGCGAGACCGCCAACCTCCAGGAAATCGAGGAGATGCGCCAGCAATACGGCTTCGACAAGCCGGAGATCGTGCGCTATTTCTACTGGGTCGGCGGCATGCTGCACGGCGATTTCGGCTATTCCTTCGAATACCAGCTGCCGGTCTCCGACGTGGTCGGCGATCGTCTGTGGCTGACGATGCTCGTCTCCTTCACGACGATCCTGCTCACCTGGCTGATCGCTTTTCCGATCGGCATCTATTCGGCCACGCACCAGTACAGCTGGGGTGATTACGGGCTGACCTTCCTCGGCCTGATGGGCATCGCCATTCCGAACTTCATGCTGGCGCTGATCCTGATGTATTTCGCCAATATCTGGTTCGGCATCTCGATCGGCCATCTGATGGACCAGCAATATATCTCGGCGCCGATGAGCTGGGCGAAGGCGCAGTCGATCCTCGCCCATCTCTGGATCCCCGTCATCATCGTCGGCACGGCCGGCACGGCCGGCATGATCCGACGGCTGCGCGCCAACCTGCTCGACGAGATGCAGAAGCAGTATGTCGTCACCGCCCGCGCCAAGGGCCTGCCGCCGCTCAAAGCGCTGGTCAAATACCCGCTGCGCATGGCGCTCAACTTCTTCGTCGCCGATATCGGCTCGATCCTGCCGTCGATCATCTCGGGCGCCGAGATCGTCGCGATCGTGCTGTCGCTCGAGACGACGGGGCCGATGCTCATCAAGGCGCTGCAGAGCCAGGACATGTATCTCGCCGGCTCCTTCCTGATGTTCCTGGCCTTCCTCAACGTCATCGGCGTGCTGATCTCCGACATCGCGCTCGGCTTCCTCGATCCCCGCATCCGTCTGCAAGGCAGGAGCACCAAATAATGTCGCCCCTTCCCGCACCCGGCGCGCCGCTTCCACATTACGTCTCGACCGCGCCTTTCGATCCGCGTGCGACCGAAAGCATGACGGCGGCGCAATCGCGCATCCATCTCGCCTCGCAGAAGCAGCTGATGTGGTGGAAGTTCAAGCAGCACAAGCTGGCCTTGATCTCCGGCATCTTTCTCGCCGCCGTCTACCTGATGATCCTGATCGTCGAGTTCCTGGCGCCCTACGGCCTGCACACCCGCAATGTCGATTTCATCCACGCGCCGCCACAAACCATCCACTTTTTCGACAAGGGCAGCTTCGTCGGTCCCTACGTCTACGGCCGCAGCATGACGCTCGATATCGACACGCTGCACCGCGTCTATACCGACAAGACGAACGACGTGCAGCCGATCCGTTTCTTCTGCCGCGGCGATGCCTATAAATTCTGGGGCGTTGTCGCCTCGAACTATCACCTCGTCTGCCCGGCGATCGGCGGCCAGATGTTCCTGCTCGGCACCGACCGGCTCGGTCGCGACGTGCTGTCGCGCATTCTCTACGGCGCGCGGATATCGCTGACGATCGGTCTGATCGGCATTTCGATCAGCTTCGTGCTCGGCATCGTCATCGGCGGCCTTGCCGGTTATCGCGGCGGCATTTTCGATCTCATCGTCCAGCGCCTGATCGAAGTGCTACAATCGCTGCCGAGCCTGCCGCTGTGGATGGCGCTGGCCGCCATCATGCCGGTGACGTGGAGCCCGATCGTCATCTATTTCGGCATCACCGTCATCCTCGGCATCATCGACTGGACGGGGCTGGCGCGTGCCGTGCGCTCCAAGCTCCTGGCGCTGCGCGAGGAGGATTATGTCCAGGCCGCACAGCTGATGGGTGCCAGCACGCCGCGCATCATCGGCCGGCATCTGGTGCCGGGCTTCATGTCGCATCTCATTGCTTCGGCGACGATTTCAATCCCCGGCATGATCCTTGGAGAGACCGCGCTCTCCTTCCTCGGCCTCGGCCTTCGTCCGCCGATCACCAGCTGGGGCATTCTGCTGACCGAGGCAAAAAGCGTCAGCGTCATCGCCTTCTATCCGTGGCTGCTCTATCCGATCATTCCTGTTGTTCTTGTCATTTTGGCGTTCAACTTTCTGGGAGACGGCTTGCGTGATGCGGCAGATCCCTACAAATAGCAGGAAACGCGGCGGCCCATTGCGGCCCCGCTCCCACCCCTTGGCCTCCGGACGGTGGGGGTACTAAGTATGTTGCTCACCCCAGAAGGGATGCCCATGTCCAGACGTCTCGAAGATGCGCGCATCCTCATGTACAGCCACGACACTTTCGGTCTCGGCCATCTGCGCCGCTGTCGCGCCATCGCCCATGCGCTGGTCGAGGATTATCGCGGCCTCAACATTCTGATCATTTCGGGTGCCACGATCGCCGGCGCCTTCGACTACCGCGCCCGCGTCGACTTCGTGAAGATCCCGAGCGTCATCAAGCTCCGCAACGGCGAATATACGTCGCTTGCCAGCCATATCGACCTGCACGAGACGCTGAAGATGCGCGAATCGAGCATTCGCCACACGGCCGAGACCTTCCAGCCCGATATCTTCATCGTCGACAAGGAACCGATGGGGCTGAAGGGCGAAGTCGAGGATACGCTCGCCTATCTCAAGGCCCGCGGCACCGTTCTGGTGCTGGGGCTTCGCGAGATCATGGATGCGCCGCATCTGCTCGAGGCCGAGTGGAAGAAGAACAGCATCATGCAGAAGATCGACCAATATTACGATAGCGTCTGGGTCTACGGCCCGCCGGATTTCTACGATCCGCTGATCGGCCTCGACGTGCCGGCCAGCCTGCGCCGGAAGATGGATTTCGTCGGCTTCCTGCAGCGCAGCGTCTCCAGGGGCAAGACCTCGATCAACGCCCGCAAGGACAATTACATCCTCGTCACGACAGGCGGCGGCGGCGACGGCTCCGATCTCGTCCACGACGTCATGAATGCCTACGAAGCCGACCCGACGCTGACGCAGAAGGCGCTCGTGGTGCTCGGGCCCTATATGCCGGCCGCCGAGCGCGCCAAGCTGGTGCAGAAGGGAGAAGCCATTCCCTATATCGAGGTGATCGAGTTCGACAATCACATGGAAGAGCTGATCGACAGCGCCACCGGCGTCGTTGCCATGGGCGGCTACAACACCTATTGCGAGATCCTCTCCTTCGACAAACCGGCGCTCATCGTGCCGCGTGTCAAGCCACGCGAGGAACAGCTGCTGCGCGCGAAGCGGGCAAGCGAACTCGGCCTCGTCGACATGCTGCTGCCGGAACAGTCGGTCGACCCGACAATCATGGCCGAAGCGCTGAAGCGTCTGCCTTCCCGCCAGCCACCGTCAAAGAGCGGCGGAAATATGCGTCTCGAAGGGCTGGACCATATCTCGCAGACCGTCGGCCGGTGGATCGACGGCCGCGGCAGCCACCTTTCCCTCGTCGGCGCGGAATAGGGCAAAGCCTTGCCGCCACGCCGCAAGATCCTCGTCGTGCTGAAAGGCTATCCCCGCCTTTCGGAAACCTTCATCGCCCAGGAGCTGCTCGGCCTCGAAAAGGCCGGCTTCGACCTGACGCTGATTTCGATGCGCCGGCCGACCGACAAGAAGCGCCATCCCGTGCATGACGAGATCCGGGCGCGGGTCGTCTATCTGCCGGAATATCTGCACGAGGAGCCGATCCGCGTGCTGAAGGGCCTCATCGCCGGCTTCTCCAGACCCGGCTTCAAGGCGCTGATGAAACGCTTCCTCGCCGACCTCAAGCGCGACATCTCCCGCAACCGCTTCCGCCGTCTCGGCCAGGCGCTGGTGCTGGGGCGCGAATGGCCGGACGAGGGCGAATGGCTGCATGCCCATTTCATCCACACGCCGGCCTCGGTGACGGAATATGCGAGCATCCTGACCGGCACGCCCTGGACCTGTTCGGCGCACGCCAAGGACATCTGGACGTCGCCCGACTGGGAGCTGCAGGAAAAACTCGGCAGCGCCCGCTGGGCGGTCACCTGCACCAGGACGGGCTACGAACACATGCGGGCGTTGACCGACCGAAAGGATGCGGTGCACCTGAGTTATCACGGTCTCGATCTCGCCCGTTTCGGCCATTTTGCCGGCGAGCGTTCGAACCGAACCGGCAGCGACCCCGGCGATCCGGCCTTCATCCTCAGCGTTGGCCGCGCCGTCGAGAAGAAGGGTTACGACGTGCTGCTGCGCGCGCTGGCGCTGCTGCCTGCCGACCTCCACTGGCGCATGGACCATATCGGCGGCGGCGAGGAGCTTGCGAAGCTGAAGGCGCTGGCCAGCGAACTCGGTATCTCCGGCCGCATCGTCTGGAAGGGTGCCATGGCGCAGAAAGACGTGCTCGATCATTACCGCCGCGCCGACCTCTTCGCGCTTGCCTGCCGGATCGCCGCCAACGGCGACCGCGACGGCCTGCCGAACGTGCTGGTCGAAGCCTCAAGCCAGCGGCTCGTCTGCGTCTCGACCGAAGTATCCGGCGTGCCGGAGCTCCTGAAGAACGGTGAAAACGGCCTCGTCGTGCCGCCGGAGGATCCGGCGCTGCTGGCCAGGGCGCTGGAGGCGGCGATCCGCGACCCGGCACTGCGCAAGCGCCTCGGCGACGCCGCCGAAAGCCAGGTACGCGAACATTTCGACTATCACTCCAGCATCCGACAGCTCACCGGCCTGTTCGAGGCCGAATGGCAGAAGGCGTCATGACGACACCGCGTATTTTCTTCTATGTCCAGCATCTGCTCGGCATCGGCCACATAGCCCGCGCCAGCCGCATCGCCAATGCATTGGTGAAAGACGGTTTTGACGTGACTGTCGTGACCGGCGGCCTGCCGGTGCCGGGCTTTCCGGGCGAAGGCATAAAGACCGTGGCCTTGCCAGCAGTCGTCGCCAGCAATGCCGGTTTCTCCGGCCTCGCCGATGCCGATGGCCGGCCAGCGGGCGAGGATTTCCTCCATGCCCGCCGCCAGCTGCTGCTCGATGCCTTTCATGCCGCAAGGCCCGATGTCGTCATCATCGAGGCCTTCCCCTTCGGCCGGCGACAGATGCGCTTCGAACTCCTGCCCCTGCTCGAGGCGATCGAAAAGGCCGAACCGCGACCGAAACTCCTGAGCTCGGTGCGCGACATCCTGCAGGAAAACCGCAAGGCCGGCCGCGACGCGGAGACTGTCACCCTCGTCAAGGACCATTTCGACGCCGTGCTCGTCCACGGCGATCCCGATTTCGTCAGGCTCGAGGACACCTTCCCGCTGACATCAGAGATCGCCGACAGGCTGCTTTATACCGGCCTCGTCGCAGCCCCGCCGGCGCCGGAACCGACCGAGACATTCGACATCATCGCATCGGCGGGCGGCGGTGCGGTCGGCGCTGCGCTGATCGGCGCGGCCAAAGAGGCGGCAGCGCTGCTGCCCGCCGATCTTCGCTGGCTGCTGGTCGCCGGCCCGAACCTGCCGGAGGCAGATTTCGCCGCGCTGTCTGAGGACGCGGCCCCGAATGTGACGCTGGTGCGTTTCCGCAAGGATTTTCCCTCGCTGCTGCGTGGCGCCAAGGTCTCGATCTCGCAAGCAGGCTACAACACGGTCGGCGATCTCCTGCGCACCGCGTGCCGGGCGATCCTCGTCCCCTTCGTCGCCGGCGGCGAGACCGAGCAGACGGTGCGCGCCGAACGGCTGCAGGCGCTCGGCCTTGCCGATATTCTGCCGGAATACGGACTGACGCCGGGCCATGTGAAAGAGGCCGTCGAAAAGGCGCTCACCGTACAGCCAAGGGGATCGGTCCTGCTCGACCTCGACGKGGCGGAGAAAACCGCCCTCATCATTCGCTCCATGATTGCCGAATCCCTCGCCTAATCCAAAATTCCTGTGGTATAAGCAATGTTCCGGCGAGAATCGGCACCTTTGCAGCCGGTCGCTTCGCCTTGTTTTCATTGCGATATCGGCGGTCCGGCTGCATGATCCTAATCTCAGAATTCCTCCCCGTCCCGGCGCCCGGCTCGCGCCCCCGGAATTTCCCAGCAAGCTGACGGTTAGCCATGGAAAAAAGCCTCGCCCGCTACATCTGGAAGAACACGCGGCTGCAGCAGCTGTGGATTCTGGCTGTCGTCGCCGCCTCTATGGTGCCCTATTTCCTGTCCTTCGACCTGCCGAAGCAGATCGTCAACGGACCGATCCAGGGAGACGGCTTCGAAGGTCCGGGCGCAAGGCAGACCTTCATGCATATTGCCTACGACATTCCGCTGATCGGACATGTCGAATTCTTTCAAGGGTTGCAGCTCAACCGCTTCCAGATGTTGATGGCCCTCAGCCTGGTGTTTCTGGCACTGGTGGTGCTGAACGGCCTCTTCAAGTTCTATATCAACACCTATAAGGGCCGGCTCGGGGAACGCATGCTGCGCCGGATCCGCTTCGAGCTCATCGACCGCGTGCTGCGGTTTCCGCCCATCCATTTCAAGCGGGTAAAATCGGCCGAAATCGCCACCATGATCAAGGACGAGGTGGAGCCGATGGGCGGCTTCACCGGTGATGCCTTCGTCTCTCCTGCCCTTCTCGGCGGCCAGGCGATCACGGCGCTCGCCTTCATCATCGTGCAGAATTTCTGGCTCGGCATGATCGCCGCCGGCATCGTCGGCGTGCAGGCAATCGTCATTCCCCGCATGCGCAAGCGCCTGCTGGATCTCGGCCGCCAGCGGCAGCTGACGGCGCGCGAGCTCTCCGGCCGCGTCGGCGAAATCGTCGACGGCATCGGCACGATCCACGGCAACGATACATCGAACCTCGAACGCGCCGACATCGCCTCGCGGCTCGGCCGGATCTTCTCGATCCGCTACGACCTTTACCAGTGGAAGTTCCTGGTGAAGTTCATCAACAACTTCCTCGCCCAGGTCACGCCGTTCCTGTTTTACGCAATCGGCGGCTACCTGGCGCTGCAGGGCCGGCTCGACATCGGCCAGCTCGTCGCCGTCATATCAGCCTACAAGGATCTGCCCGGTCCGCTGAAGGAACTGATCGACTGGGACCAGATGCGCCAGGACGTGCAGGTGAAGTACCAGCAGGTCTATGAGCAGTTCAATGTCGAGCCGCTGATCGACAGCCGCATCCAGGAACTGGCAACCGCCCCGGTCGGCGCGCTGACGGGCGCGTTCGTCGTCACCAACCTGTCGCTCTCCGACGACAGCGGCGCCCGCCTCGTCGACCACGTCTCCGTCGAGATCAAGCCGAACGAGACGGTGGCGATCGTCGGCCCGAACGGCAGCGGCGCGGAAGCTTTCGCCGAAGCGCTCGGCCGCATGGTCTGGCCGGACTCCGGCCGCATCACCATCGACGGCCGCGATCTCCTCGACATGCCGGAATCGATCACCGGCCGGCGGATCTCCTATGCCTCGTCCGACACCTTCTTCTTCCACGGCACGCTTGCCAGCAATCTGCTCTACGGCCTGAAACATGCGCCGATGACCGATCCGGTTTACGACGAGCGGGAAGCGCTGGAGTATAAATGGCATTCCGCCGAGGCGGAGAAAGCCGGCAATCCGACGCTCGACTTGAACAGCGACTGGGTGGACTACAAGGCCGCCGGCGCCAGCGGGCCCGAGGACATTCTGAAAGCGATCCGCCCGGTGCTCGACGCCGTCCTGATCTCGCAGGACATCCTCGATCTGGCGCTGCGCTCGACCGTCAACACCGACGTGCATGTGGCGCTCGGCGACCATGTCGTCGCGCTACGCGCCTCGCTGCGCGACCGGCTGCGCGACGAGGGGCTCGACACGATCGTCGTGCCTTTCGATTTCGACGCCTATAACGCCCAGGCGACGGTCGGCGAGAACCTGCTCTTCGGCACGATGAAGCGGCCTTTGATGACCAATCGCAGGCTTGCCGCGCATCCCTATTTCCAGCAGCTCTTCCGTGAGACCGGCCTCAGCACCGATCTCTACGACATGGGCCTCGAGATCGCCGAGAACGCCGTGGAACTCTTCCACGACCTGCCGCCGGACCATCCTTTCTTCCAGCAGCTGACCTTCATGACGGCCGACGACATCCCGACCTACCAGGCGCTGCTGCAGAAGCTGCAAAGCCGCCGCTTCGAGGACGCCACGCCAGAGGAACGTTCGGCCATCATCCGACTGAGCTTTGCCTATATCGAGCCGCGCCATCGCTTCGGCTTGCTGACAAACGAGCTCATGGACAAGATCGTCAGTGCCCGCAAGCAGTTCCACGAGCATATTCCGGCCGATCTCGCCGAGCTGATCGAGCGTTACGACGCCGAGCGTTTCACCCCGTCGGCAAGCCTGATGGACAATGTGCTCTTCGGCCGTATCGCCTATCAGCAGGCCGACGCCTCCGACCGCATCCGCGGCATCATGGGCGAACTCTTCGATGCGCTCGACCTTTATGACGACGTGCTGTCGATCGGCCTCGAATTCGACGTCGGCTCCGGCGGCAAGCGGCTGACCATGGTGCAGCGGCAGAAGCTGAACCTGGCCCGCGCGCTGTTGAAGCGCTCGGACTATTTCATCTTCAACCGGCCGCTGTCGGCGCTCGATCAGCGCGTTCAGGATCAGATCACCCGCAACATCATCGAAGGCCTGCATGAAGAGGGCCATCGGCCGGCGATCATCTGGGTGCTCTCCAATGCCCGGCTGGCCGAAATGTTCGACCGGATCCTGCTCTTTGACCGCGGGGGATTGGCGGAAGCCGGAAACTATCCGGAACTTTCCGAGAARAACGGGATGTTCAAGGAACTGTTATCGTAATATTCTATAGGGGCGGCGATGGTGGGTGTTCCCGATGGGGAACACCTCGGAGTTTGAAGATGCCTGGTCCTGCGGACCCTGCGTCAGGGGATTGAAACGCTCATGCTGTTGAGAGACGAAGTCGAAATGCTGCGAAGGGTGCCGATCTTTTCAAGAATCGCGCCAGCAAAGCTCAAGCTTTTGGCGTTTACCTCAGATCGCATGACCTACAAAGCCGGGCAAAATCTCTTCCTTCAGGGCGATGTCGGTGATGCCGCCTACGTCATCCTCTCGGGTACCGCCGATATCGTCGTCTCCTCGCCGGCTGGCGAGATCAAGGTCGCCGACGTCGAACCCAATTCCATCGTCGGCGAAATCGCCATCCTCTGCGATGTCTCGCGCACGGCAACGGTACGCGCCACCTCGCCGCTTGAGGTGCTGCGCATCAGCAAGGAGCACTTCCTGAAGCTGCTCAGCGATTTCCCTGAAATGGCCGTGGAAATCATGCGGGTGCTGGCCGACCGCCTCAACCACACCACGGCGGAGCTGACCGCTGCGCGGGCGGCGAAGCAGCCGCAGATGGCGCAGTAGGATTTCGCTTCAGGATTTCGGCGGCCATTTCTATGCGCCGCGGACGAGACGCAAAATTTCCACCTGTTTGATTTTTTGGCGAACCCGATAGATCACGATAAAAGATGTGCGTGAAATGATCAGTTCGCGCGTTCCATCAATTCGTCCGGGCCGGTCGATCTCCGGCTGATCGATGAGCAAATCGGTCTGACGCTCGATCTCATCAAGCTGGCTTATTGCGGCGCCGACGTTCTGGTCGGTGATAAACTGAATTGCTTTCTTGCGATCTGATTCAGCTTTCGCACGCCAGACGAGCTTTATTTGGCCTCGCCCTTAAGCCGCGCCAGGAGCTCTGCCCGTTGACGCGCCATCTCCTCCTCAACGACCTCGTGAGGAATCCAGACGGTATTGGGATCATCGGCCTCCCGGATCGCTTCCTCGACCTGTTCGCGGAACCACGTGTCGTATTCCGCCGCCTCATGGGTACGACGCAGAGCTGCGGCCCGATCCGGCCGCGATGCCGTCCCCGGAGCATAATCGACTGCATCGACATCGAACTTAGAGATGCCGACGTCCTTGAGATAAGACACCAAGGTATCCATGCGCTTGAAGACGCGCACCTGCCGGCTGCGTTGGGCGGCGAGCGGGCGCTCGGCCTTGCCGTAGCGGATGAGAATCGACCAGCCACCGGGCCTGCCGACGACATGAACCGCCTCGACCGCTCCTGCTTCGACAAGGCGGGAAAGGGTCGAATGATCGATGGTTTCCGCGGTCATGGCATATCCTCGTTCAGGCCGACAAGGATTTAATTATAGATTGCCATGCATTCAATAATTGGAATTGCGCGGCCCGAAAACGACAGCCTGCATGGTTTCCCATGCAGGCCCGTGCGTTCAAGTCCGTCTATTCCCGCTGTTCCAGCGCCCTGCTGAAGGCGAGGGCCGCAAGCGTGCAGATGGCGCCGGACAGCAGGTAGTAGCCGACGAAGGTCAGGCCGAAGCGGCTGGAAAGGCTGAGCGCCACCAGCGGCGCAAAACCCGCGCCGATCAGCCAGGCGAGGTCCGAAGTGAAGGCGGCACCCGTATAGCGGTAACCGCGACCGAAGCGCGACGAGATCGAGCCCGTCGCCTGGCCGAAGGAAAGGCCGAGCACGCCGAAGCCGATGATGACGAAAGCGTCATGGCCGCTGTTGCCAGATGCGATCAGGCTCGGCCCGATAAAGCTGAAGACAGCGATGATGACGGCGCAGATGGCAAGCTGGGCGCGCCGGCCGATACGGTCGGCAATCAAGCCCGACGCGATGATGGTGAGGATGCCGACCGCGGCGCCGATCACCTGCACCACCATGAAGGCGCCGATCGGCTGGTTGCCGTAAAGGCTCATCCAGCCGAGCGGGAAAATGGTGACGAGGTGGAACATGGCAAAACTTGCCAGCGGCACGAAGGCGCCGATCAGGATGTCACGGCCATGAACGCGCAGCACGTCTAGGATGGGGGCGGCTTCCAGCTCGTGCTGTTCCAGCAGCGTGCCGAATTCCTTGGTCATGACCAGGCGCAAACGCGCAAACAGCGCCACGACATTGATCGCGAAGGCGACGAAGAAGGGATAACGCCAGCCCCAGGAGAGGAAATCCTCACTGGAAAGATTGGCGACGAAATAGCCGAACAGGGTACTCGCCAGCGCAAAGCCGATCGGCGCGCCGAGCTGCGGGATCATCGCATACCAGCCGCGGTGCTTGGCCGGCGCATTGAGCGCAAGCAGCGAGGCAAGGCCGTCCCAGGCGCCGCCGAGCGCAAAGCCCTGGCCGAGACGGAAGAGCGCCAGCAACGCGATCGACCAGACGCCGATCTCGTCGTAACCCGGAAGGAAGGCGATCGAGGCCGTGGAGCCACCGAGCAGGAAGAGCGCAATCGTCAGCTTGGTGCCGCGGCCATACAGCCGGTCGATCGTCATGAAGACGACGGAGCCGACCGGGCGGGCCAGGAAGGCCAGCGAGAAGATCGCGAAGGAATAGAGCGTTCCCGTCAGCCTGTCCGGCGCGAAGGGGAAGATCAGCTGTGGAAAGACCAGGACCGAGGCGAGGCCGTAGACGAAGAAATCGAAGAATTCCGACATGCGGCCGATCACCACGCCGATGGCGATGCTGCCCGGCGAAACCGGCTTGTCGTCGTGAATGCGCCGCGCGTCGCGTTCCAGCGACGACGATGACGGTCCGTAATGCGATGTTGTAGCCATGAAACGCCTCCCTCGTTGAAGCGCTTTCGGCAAGGCGCCTCAGCCTGATCTTGATCAAACCTGCAGGCTTATCAAGTCCGTAAGACGTAAATAGTTCATCATGGCGGCTCAAAATGAGGCGTGGGCGGAAAAAACAGCGTGATCCGGAGCGCGATTTTCCGATGGGATGCTGGCCTGCTCGGTTCTGGCGGATATATTGATTGGAAACATGCGCCGGCGGAAGAATCCTTCTTGATTTCATCAGGATTTCAAAGCTGTAGTGCAACATGATTCTTGCCGCAGTGCGGCATGATTGCTGCACTGCGACCAAACACCTCATGTCGCTATCGGGTCCAGTGCGTTAGTCGCGAACAAACGAAACAACAAGAGCTTAGAGACGTGCCAAAACTCGCGAAGTTTTCCCGCCTTCTATCCGTCTTGCCGCTGCTTTTCCTGGCAGGATGCAACATGGTGGTCATGGCGCCCTCCGGCGACATCGCCATGCAACAGCGCGATCTCATCGTCATCTCGACGGTGCTGATGCTGTTGATCATCATACCGGTGATCTTCCTGACGCTGTTCTTCGCCTGGCGCTATCGCCGCTCCAATACGGCGGCAACCTACGCGCCGGAATGGCACCATTCGACCCGTCTCGAAATCGTGATCTGGGCAGCACCACTGGCAATCATCATCGCGCTTGGCGCGGTGACCTGGATTTCCACCCATAAGCTCGATCCCTACCGCCCGCTCGATCGCCTCGATGCGCAGCGCGCCATTCCGGCCGATACCAAGCCGCTGAACGTCGAGGTCGTGGCGCTCGACTGGAAATGGTTGTTCTTCTATCCCGAGCTCGGCATTGCCACCGTCAACGAACTCGCTGCCCCTGTGGACAGGCCGATCAATTTCAAGATCACCGCCTCCTCGGTGATGAACTCCTTCTACATCCCTGCCCTTGCCGGCCAGATCTATGCCATGCCGGGCATGGAAACGAAGCTGCACGCCGTCATCAACCGGGAAGGCGAATATGAGGGCTTCTCCGCCAATTACAGCGGCGCAGGCTTCTCCCACATGCGCTTCAAGTTCCACGGCCTTACCCAAGACGGGTTTGACGCCTGGGTGGCGCAGGTCAAGCAGCAGGGCACGATGCTCAACCGCGACGCCTATCTGAAGCTCGAGAAGCCGAGCGAGAAGGAACCGGTGCGTTATTATGCCGGCGCCGATGCCGACCTTTACAACGCCATCCTCAACATGTGCGCCACGCCAGGCAAGATGTGTATGAACGAGATGATGCACATCGACATGATGGGCGGCGGCGGCAAGGAAAGTGCGGAGAACCGCGAGAAGCTGCAATATGACGACCGTCATGCCGACGAAGGCATCGTGGCGCCCGCCGCCACCGTGCCGGCGACGGGGGCACCGGCGCGAAGCGAGCCCGCCGAGCGGACCGACGGCAACAGCATGCAGCACGACATGCCCGGCATGCCCGGAATGGACATGCAGCATGAGGGTCATTCCATGCCCGGCATGAGCAATGGCGCCGATCCGGCGCCGGCGCAGCTCAACAACAACAATTAACCTGGCGCTTTGCGTCGCAAGACATAATGAACGGGTTGTTCCATGTTTTCCAATCCTGACCTCCTGAAGTTCGTCTTCGGCCGGTTGACCCTCGATGCCATCCCCTATCACGAGCCGATCCTGGTCGTGACCTTCATCGGCGTCGTCATCGGCGCCATCGCGGTGCTCGGCATCATCACCTATTTCAAGTTCTGGGGTCCGCTCTGGCGGGACTGGATCTGCAGCGTCGATCACAAGAAGATCGGCATCATGTATGTGATCCTCGCCGTCATCATGCTGTTGCGCGGCTTCTCCGACGCGATCCTGATGCGCGTCCAGCAGGCGATCGCCTTCAACGGTTCGGAGGGCTATCTGCCGCCGCACCATTACGACCAGGTCTTCACCGCCCACGGCGTCATCATGATCTTCTTCGTGGCGATGCCTTTCGTCACCGGTCTGATGAACTTCGTGGTGCCGCTGCAGATCGGCGCCCGCGACGTCTCCTTCCCCTTCCTCAACAACTTCTCGTTCTGGATGACCACCGCCGGCGCGATCATCATCATGCTGTCGCTGTTCATCGGCGAATTCGCCCAGACCGGCTGGCTCGCCTACCCGCCGCTGTCGGGCGCAGCCTACAGTCCGGGCGTCGGCGTCGATTATTATATCTGGGGCCTGCAGGTGGCCGGTGTGGGAACGACGCTTTCGGGCATCAACCTGATCGCCACCATCGTCAAGATGCGTGCTCCGGGCATGACCTTCATGAAGATGCCGGTCTTCACCTGGACGGCACTCTGCACCAACGTGCTGATCGTTGCCTCCTTCCCGATCCTGACGGCAACGCTCGCGCTGCTGTCGCTCGACCGCTACGCCGGCACGAACTTCTTCACCAACGACCTCGGCGGCAATCCGATGATGTACATCAACCTCATCTGGATCTGGGGTCATCCGGAGGTCTACATCCTCGTGCTGCCGGCCTTCGGCATCTTCTCGGAAGTCGTCGCCACCTTCTCCGGCAAGCGCCTCTTCGGCTACGCCTCGATGGTCTACGCGACCTGCGTGATCATGATCCTGTCCTACATCGTCTGGCTGCACCACTTCTTCACGATGGGCTCGGGCGCCAGCGTCAACTCCTTCTTCGGCATCACCACGATGATCATTTCGATCCCGACGGGGGCGAAGATGTTCAACTGGCTCTTCACCATGTATCGCGGCCGCATCCGCTATGAGGTGCCGATGCTGTGGACGGTCGGCTTCATGGTGACCTTCGTCATCGGCGGCATGACGGGTGTCATGCTGGCCGTGCCGCCGGCCGACTTCGTGCTGCACAATTCGCTGTTCCTGATCGCACACTTCCACAACGTCATCATCGGCGGCGTTCTCTTCGGCATGTTCGCCGGCGTGAACTACTGGTTCCCGAAGGCCTTCGGCTTCAAGCTCGATCCCTTCTGGGGCAAGATGAGCTTCTGGTTCTGGCAGATCGGCTTCTGGTTCGCCTTCATRCCACTCTATGTGCTTGGCCTGATGGGCGTCACCCGCCGCATGAGCCAGTTCGAGGACCCGTCGATACAGATCTGGTTCATCATCGCCGCTTTCGGCGTCGGCCTGATCGCGCTTGGCATTGCCGCCTTCCTGATCCAGATCGTCGTCAGCTTCATGAAGCGCGAGGAATTGCGCGACGACAGCGGCGATCCCTGGGACGGCCGCACGCTGGAATGGTCGACCTCTTCGCCGCCGCCGGAATACAACTTCGCCCTGACGCCCGTCGTGCACGATCATGACGGCTGGTACGACATGAAGAGCCGTGGTTATGCGCGTCCGCTGGAAGGCTTCCGGCCGATCCACATGCCGAAGAACACCGGCACCGGCGCGATCCTGTCTGCTATCAGCGTTGCACTCGCCTTCGGCCTGATCTGGTACATGTGGTGGCTGGTGGTCGTCTCCTTCGTCGCCATGCTCGCTGTGGCGATCGGCCATACCTTCAACTACAGACGCGACTTCTACATCCCCGCCGAAGAGGTGACCGAAACGGAAGGCAAGCGAACTGCGCTGCTTGCCGAGCAGGTGTGATGACCATGAGCGATCAGACTATCGACACGGCCGAAAAGCCTGAATTCTACCTGACGGAAGACCATCATCCGGAAAACAGCACCAATCTCGGCTTCTGGCTCTACCTGATGAGCGACTGCCTGATCTTTGCGGTGCTGTTTGCAACACACGGTGTGCTCGGCCGCAACTATGCCGCCGGCCCGTCGCCGGCCGATCTCTTCGATCTGCCGATCGTTGCCCTCAACACCTCGATGCTGCTGTTCTCCTCGATCACCTACGGCTTCGCGATGCTGCAGATGGAGCGGAACGCAAAGGCGGAAACGCTGTTCTGGCTTGCTGTGACCGGCCTGTTCGGCGCGGCTTTCATCGGGCTGGAACTCTACGAGTTCATCCACCTGATCCATGAGGGCGCCGGGCCGACGCGCAGCGCCTTCCTCTCCTCCTTCTTCACCCTGGTCGGCACCCACGGGCTGCACGTCACCTTCGGCATCATCTGGCTGATCACGCTGATGGTACAGGTGTCGATGCACGGCCTGATCGAGGCCAACCGCCGCCGCCTGATGTGCCTATCGATGTTCTGGCACTTCCTTGACGTCGTCTGGATCGGCGTCTTTTCCTTCGTCTACCTGTTGGGAGTTCTCGGATGAGTTCGCAAGCACCTGCACATGAGGATGCCCACGAGGCTCATCACGGCCACAGCCACGGCCATCAGGCCGGCCATGGAACGTTCCGCAGCTACATGACGGGCTTTGCGCTCTCCGTCATCCTCACCGCCATTCCCTTCTGGCTGGTCATGTCAGGCGTCTTCGAAAGCCCGGCGGTGACGGCGGTGCTGGTGATGGGCCTCGGCGCGATCCAGATCGTCGTCCACATGGTCTTCTTCCTGCATATGAATACCAGGAGCGAGGGCGGCTGGACGATCATGGCACTGATCTTCACCCTCATCATCGTCGCCATCGCGCTCTCCGGGTCGCTCTGGGTCATGCATCATCTCAACACCAACATGATGCCGATGAGCCCCGAGATGATGAAGAACATGCCGTGATTGGAACGAAGGGGCGGCGGCAGCGCCGCCCATATCGGTTCAGCCCAACAGCGGGTCAGGCCAACAGCGGGTCAGGCATGAGCAAGGCTTACTCGGAACAATCGCAAAGGCGGCACTATCAGGTCAAACGCGCGATCTTCGCCGCCTGCCTGATACTGCTTGCCGCAGCACTCGCAGCCCTCGGCACCTGGCAGGTTGAGCGCCTGGACTGGAAACGCGATCTCATCGCCCGCGTCGACCAGCGTGTGCATGCGCCACCCGTGCCGGCTCCGGCACGCGCCGACTGGGCCAAGGTCAACGCCACCGATGACGAATATCGGCGGGTGACCGCAGTGGGGACGCTGGCGAACGACAAGGAAACGCTGGTCTATGCCGCAACCGCGCTCGGTCCGGGTTACTGGGTGATGGCGCCGCTGACGCTTGCCGACGGTACATCAATCCTCATCAATCGCGGCTTCGTGCCGACCGAGAGGCGCGACCCGGCCTCGCGCCGCGAGGGCGAACTGTCTGGCCCCGTCGAGATCACCGGGCTGCTGCGGATGACGGAGCCGAAGGGATCGCTGCTGCAATCCAATGACGTCGCGGCCGACCGCTGGTATTCGCGCGATGTCGCAGCGATCGCTGAAAAACGCGGCGTCGGTTCAATTGCGCCCTATTTCATCGACGCCGATGYCACCGCCAATCGGGGCGGCCTGCCTGTCGGCGGCCTCACGATCATCGACTTCCCCAACAACCATCTCGTCTACGCGATCACCTGGTACGGGCTGGCGGTGATGGTGCTGGCATTGCTGGTGTTCATTCTTCGCGGCGAGAGGGAGCGGATCGCCCCTATGAAGCAATCCGGCTGATCGCCTCGGCGAGCTGCGCCTGCGAGAAGGGTTTGCCGAGGCGAGGCAGGTCGACGATGCCGGCTCCTTCAGGGATCTCGGCGTAGCCGGTTGCGAGGATGATCGGCATGTCGGGCCATTCGCTGCGGATCGCCTCGGCGAGCTGCGCGCCCGTCATGCGCGGCATGGCATGGTCGCAAATCACCAGGTCGACCGGCTGCTTGCGCAGGATGTCGAGCGCCTCGGGACCCCCCATCGCCTCGAATACGGTATGGCCGAGATCTTCGAGCATCAGCGTCGTATTCATCAGGACCAGACCGTCGTCATCAACGGCGACGATGCGCAGCCGGCGCGACGCATTTTCCTCCTGTTGCGGACGGTCGGCAGCGGCCTCGGTCCCCTGTTCGACCGTTGCAACCGGGAACCATAATTCGGCCGTCGTACCTTCGCCGAGGCKGCTCTTCATCACGAGGCGGCCGCCGGACTGGGACGCAAGGCCCTGCACCATGGAAAGACCGAGGCCGGTGCCCTTGCCGACACCCTTAGTGGTGAAGAATGGGGTGATTGCCTGTTCCAGCGTCTTTGCATCCATGCCCTCGCCTTGGTCGATCACCGCGATACGGACATAGCGGCCGGGCGACAGCGGACCCTCGCCTGACGGCAGCGATTCCTCGGAGGCGCGAAGCACGATCCGGCCGCCGGACGGCATGGCATCGCGGGCGTTGACGACGAGGTTCAAGATCGCCATCTCCAGCTGGTTCGGATCGGTCAGGATCGTTGGCAGCCTGACGGGGAAGGAGGTCTCGATCACGGTGAGCGGGCCGAGCGAACGGCTCAGCATATCCATCATGCCGCGCACCAGGCCGGAGACGTCGATCGGCTCCATGTGCAGTTCCTGCCGGCGGGAAAAGGCAAGCATGCGCTGCGTCAGCGCAGCACCCCGCTGAGCGCCCTGCATGGCATTGTCCACCAGCGATGTCAGAGAGAGATCCCGCGGCATGCGTTTCTTCAGGATTTCGAGACTGCCGAGGACAGCCATCAGCAGATTGTTGAAATCATGGGCAATACCGCCGGTCAATTGACCGATTGCCTCCATCTTCTGCGACTGGAAAAGCTCTTCTCGAGCCTGTTCCAGTGCCCGCTGGGTCTCCATCTTCTCGGTGATATCGCGGGTGATCTTCGCAAAACCGAGCACATCGCCTTCGTCGTCGCGGATGACGTCGATGACGACGCTGGCCCAAAAACGGCTGCCGTCCTTGCGGACGCGCCAGCCTTCCCGCTCGAACCGACCCTCGGCGCGGGCAAGCCGGAGCGCGGTCTCCGGCACGCCGGCTTCGCGGTCCTCGGGGGTATAGAAAGTCGAGAAATGCCGACCAATGATTTCTTGCGGTCGATAGCCCTTGATACGCTCGGCGCCGAAATTCCAACTGCTGACATTGCCGTCGGGATCGAGCATGTAGATCGCATAGTCCGAGACGCCCTGGACCAGCCGGCGGAACTGTTCCTCGCTCTGGCGGATCGCCTTTTCGGCCGCCCGGCGTTCGGTCAGGTCGCGGGTGATCTTGGCATAGCCGATGAGTTCGCCGGAAGGACGGCGGATCGGATCGATGATCACATGCGCCCAGAAGCAGGTTCCATCCTTGCGCTGGCGCCAGCCTTCCCCCTCGAACCGGCCGTGCTTCTCAGCCGTGGCGAGCGCACGCGCCGGAACTCCTGCGGCGCGGTCCTCTTCCAAATAGAAACGGGAAAAATGCTGGCCGAGAATTTCGGAAGGCCTGTAACCTTTGAAGCGCTGAGCGCCGGTATTCCAGCTGGTGATGATACCTTCCGGGCTCAGCATATAGATGGCGTAGTCGGTGATGGCATCGACCAGAAGGCGAAAGCGTCCCTCTTCGTCAAGAGGCCTGTCATGTCGATTCAATACTTCCATCGGCCCCTCGGAGTCACCAGCGCTTTATAACGCAGCAGGGGGTGGATAGTTCCGAAGCAGTCCGAATTTCAGACGGCCTTGACCTGCGGGTAGAACCGCTCGCCGACACGCTCGGCAGCGGCATAGGCCTGCGAGACGATCTCCGGCACAAGATCGATATCGGGCAGGCTGCCGAGGCCGAGGGGACCGACGGCAAAGAGCCCTGCGACCGTCGAACCGTCCTCGAGGAAGGGCTCGCCGCGCGCATTGACCGCCAGGCCGAGCGAGAGCTCGTCCTGCATGGCAAGGCCGGCGGAAAGCAGGCTTTGCATCAGCGGCGCTGAAAGATCCGGCGCCTGACAGCGGCAATCGATGATGCGCTCGGCATGGATGACCTCCTCGGCCGCGGAACCGGCCGGCGTGAAGAACAGGCCGCTCAGGCCCCGGCGGCCGGCCCGGCCACGGCGCAGCACCGTGCGGCCTTCGGCGAGCTCACGTTTCAGCCGCAGGTGCATGGCTTCCGGCAGGCGGTTGCGATGGCTGTCGTAGATGGCCCTGAGGTGCCGGTTGAACTGATGCTTGTCGCGGGCCGGCAGCGAGCGCCAGAGCGAGCGGGCATGTTTTCTGAGGCCGTTCATTACCGATTGCCAGCTTCGCCCCGCCTCCTCCGCCTCGCGACAGGCTTCACGGATGAAGCGCACGATCTCCGGCAGGCTCTGCGGCAGCGCTTCGGCCGGGAAGACCGGATCGGCGGAATTCGGCGTATGGCTCTGGGGCAGGAAGCCGCGCCGGGAAATAATCGTCACCTGGCCGGCGTAACCGGAATCGCGCAGCTGCAGCAGCTGGTCGACGACGCGGATGCCGCTGCCAAGAAGTACTGCATGCGGCCGCGCGACGAGGCGCTGGGCCCTGATCGGCGAAGCGTCCTCACCGCCCGCATCCGGCACAGTCAGGCCGTAGCCGGTGGCGAGGATCACGGTATCGAACAGCGGATTGGCGGGATTGGCGCTTTCGAGCAGGAAGCGGTTGCCGTGGCTCCTGCGGATCGCCACGACCGGATCGTTGCAGACCTGGACGGTGATGTCCCTGCGCGCGGCCAGCGCTTCCGAAAAGCGCTGATAGACATAATCGCTGAAGATCTCCTTCGGCACGAAGATCTGCCGGAATCCCGGAATGGCGGCCGGCACGGCGGCGCGGAAGGCGGCGTTGCTGCAGAGCCAGTCGTTGAAATCGTCATTGTCGCCGACCGAGACCGAAAGATCCCGCACACGGGTGTTGAGGATCGTCGAGGAGCGGACTGAGGCCAGCGCCTGCCCACCGCTGACCGACGAATTCGGATCGAACAGCTGCAGGTGGAAGGGCGCGCGCACCGTCTTCATCAGCGCGATGGCCGTCATCATGCCGGAAAAGCCCCGCCCGACGATCGCAATGCGCGGTACGGCTGATATCTGCGCCGCCGCATTGGCTCTCGCGGAAAAAAGTCCCTGAACCGTCATCGCAACTCCTTTGCGGCTTCATCCGCACCCTGGGTCGATCGAGGTTTCAACGCATAAAACAGCGGTTCACGCGTTGATGAGGTTCATGCGGCCATTCACAACATCTGCCGCGGCACCGGGGTCCGAACCAGCAGCCCCGCAAGAGAACGAGGGGAGCAATCACGCCCGTCCATAGTCTATCAAACTAGTAGTGTATGAAAGCGCTAAATGGCGCAGGTGGCAAGAGCTTTGTTGCCCCATCAATTCAAGCTATTGAAATATAACATATTTTTGAAGTATCCCGTGGAAGTATGGCCGAGTTTTGCACCCGAACTGCGAATTGATCGCTGAAAACGTCGGTTAACAGCGACCCTAGCTACCCTCTCCCGGATATTGTTTTGCCTTCAGCAGGCTCGCCAGATGCGCCGTGTTGCGCGCCAGCATGTCAACGGCTTTCGTCACGACCTTCGGCACCTTGTCGAGATCGACGAAATTGGTGGAACCCATTGCCTCGCCGACCCAGTAGGCGACCGCATTCGCCGGAATGGTGAAGCCGACGTCGTTCAGCGCCTGGAAGAGCTCGGCCGACACATGATGGGCGCCGTCCTCATTGCCGACGACGGCAACAGCCGCGACCTTGCCATAGGAGACCATACGGCCCTCTTCGTCGGTCTCCTCGAGGAAGGCGTCCATGCGCTCCAGCGCCCGCTTGCAGACGCTGGATGGCTGGCCGAGCCAGATCGGCGTCGCCATCAGCAGGATATCGGCATCCAGCACCTTGGCGCGAATATCCGGCCAGTCATCGCCGGCACCTTCGTCTGAGGTGACGCCCGGCTTGACGTTGAAATCGGCAAGGCGAAGCACTTCGGTCACAACGCCATGCGCAGACATCGCCTTGTCGATCAGACCGATCATCCGGTCGGTCGAGGACGCATCCTTGGCGTCGCTGGTCTTCAGCGTGGCGTTGAGGGCGAGAGCTTTGAGCGGCATGGGTCTCTCCGGCGGTTGGCATTCGCCTGCTGCAACCCGGTCGCGCACAGATTGTTCCAGCCCGGATGCGAGGAGACCTCACGTAAAAATAACCAACTGGTGAATTCTTTACTTGAACCCCCAAATGGAATCGGCAAAAGTGAAGGTGCTATCAATCCCTTCATGGATTTGCCGTCTTTTCGGGCCAGCGTCCGACCACACATCTATTGGAAAAAATACCGTGAGCAGCGATGCGTTAATACGCGCGACGAAGCCTTCGGCTTCGATGGCGCTTGCAACTGCGGCAGGCTGGGGCCGAGGCCTCTTCACATTGGTGCGCATCACCATGATGGCCTTCCGCCACCCCTGGCAATCCGGCTTTGCGATCGGCGCCACGCTTGTTGCCTCCACCTTCCAGCTGATGATCCCGCGCCTTCTCGGCCGGGCCGTCGACCACACGCAGATGGCGATGAGCGGCGGCGCGGCGGGCCAGGCGGCACAGGACGCGCTTTTGACGACGGCGCTATTGCTGCTCGGCGCCAGTGTGCTGCGCGGCCTCTTCACCATGGTGCAGAACTATTACAGCGAAGCCGTCGGCCATCACATCGGCTACGAGCTGCGGCTGGCCTGCTACGAGAAAATCCAGCGTCTCTCTTTCAGCTTTCACGACACCGTGCATTCCGGCGACCTGATCACCGTCGGCCTGCTCGATCTCGAAGGCGTGCGCATGTATTTCTCGACAGCGCTCGTCCGGATGATCCTGCTGTCGATCCTGATCGGCATCGGCGCCTATATGCTGCTGTCGACCGATGTCCTGCTCGGCCTTCTGGCGCTGAGCTTCGTGCCCTTCGTTGGCTGGTGCTCCTCGGTGACGCAGCTCAGGCTACGTGCCACCTGGCTCGACCTGCAGGAGCGGCTTTCGGTGCTGACCCGCATCATGGAGGAGAATCTCGGCGGCATCCGCGTCGTGCGCGCTTTTGCCGCCCACGAACACGAGATTTCGAAATTCGAGGCCGCGTCGAAGAGCGCATTGGCGCTTGCACATCAGCGCGTCGGCATCCGCGTCACCAATACCAGCGCCATGACCTTCTCCTTCTTCGCGGCGATGGGCCTGGTGCTCTGGATCGGCGGCGGCAAGGTGATGTCGGGCGAGATCACCGTCGGCACGCTGGCTTC
>NZ_JBFTQY010000047.1:0-48838 GCF_056399245.1 Rhizobium sp. 01N447_2 | reverse complement strand
ATCTGGTCTCGGAAGCCGCGGTCGTCGGTTACCCGCATCCGATCAAGGGTCAGGGCATTTATTGCTATGTGACGTTGATGGCCGGCCACGAGGGATCAGACGCGCTTCGCCAGGATCTGGTGAAACATGTTCGTGCTGAAATCGGCCCGATTGCTGCGCCTGACAAGATCCAGTTTGCGCCCGGCCTGCCGAAGACACGCTCCGGCAAGATCATGCGCCGCATCCTGCGCAAGATTGCCGAAGACGATTTTGGTGCTCTCGGCGACACTTCGACGCTTGCCGATCCGGCAGTGGTGGACGATCTGATCGCCAACCGGCAAAATTGGACAGGTGGCGGCGCATAACAAAGGCGATGGAGCAATGTCTGTCGGCAGGCTTCATCGCCTTAAAGTTCCATAAATTAGGATTATCCCACACGATCGGGATTGCGGGTCGTCGGTTCAGATGCGTTTCAAGGCGCTCAGCGGAGGCCTCTCGGTCCAGCGGAACGACGAGGTCGGAGGTTTGTCTCCTGATGGCGATATAGCCGTTCAGTGCGGAAGGGCTTTTTCCGGGTAGAGGCCAGGGTGGCCGGGAGAGGGTTCGCCCTTGGATTCACCGAGATAGAGACCGATCTGCGCGCGGAAGCGCTCCACGGCTCCCCGGTCTGAAAGGAAACGACCAAAGGCGGTCGGATCGCCGTTGCTATATTCCCAGATCCGCTTGTAGCCCGCCGGCGGGGCCACATCCGTGCGCACTGACCACATGTACCAGACGTTTTTCTGGGTGTCCTTGTCCAGCAGCCAGCTGAGATAAAGCTTGGCTGCCT
Organism: Rhizobium sp. 01N447_2; assembly: GCF_056399245.1. NCBI lineage: Bacteria > Pseudomonadati > Pseudomonadota > Alphaproteobacteria > Hyphomicrobiales > Rhizobiaceae > Rhizobium > Rhizobium sp. 01N447_2. Next base: position 48,030 of record NZ_JBFTQY010000047.1, on the reverse strand, counting down.
CGGGATGCGGAGCGCCCTTCAGGATTGCGGCTTGCTGTGGCCATGCGACAAAAGGATCTTCCTTGGGCAGCACAAAACGGGAGACCGTGCCGTCGAATGGCACCAGACCGCCGTCGGTGGAGAAGGTCGCGGTTGCAGCGCCGCTTTCCACCATGTCTGCCGGAGCCTGCGTGCCACGCACATAAATCGGCTCCTGCTTCGCTAGCGCCTCGACATAATCCCAGCCGTATTTGTCGACGACCTGCTTGAACCAGAAGAGCACGGCGTCATCGTCGGTGGGATAGGTCAGAACCAGCTTGCCCTTGAATTCAGGGCGGAGGTAATCCTTGGCTTCGCGTGGCCAGGTTTTTTCATCCGGCATGAGCTTCGAATTGACCACATTCGAAAACGCATCAACAAACACGCCCGTATAGGCGCCATCCGGATCGCGGAATTTTGCATAGACCTTGTCCCAGCCGATGGGCTTGTAGGGCATCAAAATGCCTTCCGCCTTCCAGCGAGGGAAGTTCTGCAGGGTCTGGATCTGGATGACGTCGGCAACGTGCTTGCCGGTCGCGACCTGGTTGTCGATGCGGGCCTCGTGGAACTTGCTGTAGTCTACGACCACGTCCAGTGTGACGCCCGGAAAGCGTGTTTCAAAGGCCTTCTTTATGCCGTCCTGCTGGCCGGGCGTGTCGCCGCCCGCATAGACGATCACGCGGCCACCTTCCTTCAGGGCTGCCTTATAGAGGTCATCAAGACCTCGTGTCTCTGTCGCCTTGGAATTTGCCGCCTGTGAAACAGCAGCGCTGCCCGCCAGCGTTGCTGCTGTGGTGAATGCCAATACGGTTCTTCGGGTCAGTTTCATTACATGTCCTTGCTGATGTTCTTGCAGCCTTGCACGGTGTCTGGCCTGGAGAGGGGGCTGCGAAGGAGCGCCGTCATTTCCATGAATGCGGCGACCTTCGCGGGACGAAGCAGGCCGCCGGGATGCGCATCCCAGCGGCTTTCGGTAAAATCCAAGAAGAATTTCGTTACTTCTTGATGGCTTCGATATCGATGTCGAGCGCAAGGTCCGGACCGAGGCCGAAATCCGTAAGTTTCTTCAAGCCGAAATCCAGGCCGTTGAACTTGCCTGTGGCGGAGAAACCGGTCTTGACGGTCTTGGCATCCCAGGGAAGCGGAGACTCGGCATTCCAGACGACATCCAGGGTGACCGGCTTGACGGCGCCGGCAAGCGACAGGTCGCCGGTGACCATGGCGGTCTTGTCACCGGTCTTTTCGATCTTCGTGCTGGTGAAGGTGACATCGGGAAATTCCTCGACATTGAGGAAATCGGGGCTCTTCAGGTCGGAATCACGCTGATCGAAGTTCGTGTCGATGCTGTTGGCATCGAGCTTCAGCGAGATCGAGCTTTTCGCAATGTCTTCCTTGTCGAAGGAGATCGTGCCCCCAACGGTCTTGAAGATCCCGTGGGCATTCGACCAGCCGGCATGATTKATCTTGAACGAGACCCAAGCGTGAGTCGGGTCAACATCATAAGTATCTGCTGCAAAAGCAGATCCTGCAAAAAGCGCGCCGGTCAGGGCCGMGACTAGAGCTGCGAATTTCATTGGTACTCTCCTTTGATTGGGCCGGCCCGTCCTGGGTCGAATGTTCATCCCTGAAAGAGGACGGCGGCGATGGTGATGGCGATGGTGGCCGGAACCGCGGTGGCAATGCCGGCAGCAATGGGTCGAAGGAACCGCGGAAGGCGATGGAAAGCGATGCCTCCGAGAAGAATGAAAGCGCCGACGACAAGGGGGAGAACCGCGAATATGATTGCGGCGGGCGCCGCCTTCGGCGCAAAGAGTGCTGTCATAATCAAATGCACCGAGATCACGGCGGCAAAGGCAAGCCCCTCGAAACCGCGCAGTGCGAGCGCATGGTCGTCGCCCCTGAAATAGCTGATATAGTTGACCAGCAGCCAGCCGCTGGTGAGCGCCGCAAGCGCACCATCGATTTGAGCCATGCCGACGAACGCGCCTAACGCGGCCGAAAGCGCAGCCGCGATGGAAACGCTAAGCAACGCAGTCGCCAACGCCGATGGCTCCCCGCGGCGAGCACCGGCCGGCTTTGCGATCGCTGGGCCGATCGCGGCGGTCGTGACCACAAACACGGCGAGAACGACGATGGATTTGGTGGAATTGGCAACGAGCACGTTCTTGCCCAGCAACCAGCCTGACAGGGCGAGCGCGACGCCAACCAGCATCGTGCTGACCGCCACCGGAAGCGGCCTGCGCACAAGTGCCGGGATCGCAAAGATGCCGGCGCCGAAGAGCAGAATTATCGGGAGCTTCTGCTTTGCGGAAACGGGAGGAAGCACCGGCATACCTTCGAGCATCAAGTGGATGACAACAGCAGCCAGCGGGATCAGCAGGGCGATGATGAACCCGCGCCTGGCTGGAAACACCATCGAGGCCAACGCAACGGCCATGCCGAGAAAAAACGGCACGCCGACAGTCGTCAACAGAAGCTGCTTCATCATGGTTGTATTTCCCCGAAGCCGGATCAAGATTATCGGTCGGCACGCTATAAGCGCCCATTTTATTTAACAAGTGTACTATCTGTGGCGAGGCAACACAAATTCGTGATCAAATCCGAAACACAAGGCGGCAAACTGTTCAAAAATAGTGAACGAGCAAACCCGTTCTCGCCGATGCTGGGGAGGCCCAATCGACTCCCCTCGCGACTGGAACTGGGGATGAGGTAAATGCTTGAACGGGGCTCTGTCAGATCACCTATTTGTCCTTGTCGATCAGCCTGTTGCCACGCTGCTGAAGGGCGGTGAAAACCAGAAGCAGGATGACCGACAGCGTAATCAAGAGTGTTGCCACGGCCATGACCGTCGGGTCGAGGTTCTCGCGCGTGCCGCTTAGCAGTTCGCGCGGCAGGGTGCGTTGGTCGGGGCCGGTGAGCAGGATTGCTACCACCACCTCGTCAAAGGATGTGGTGAAGGCAAAGATTGCGCCCGAAACGATACCGGGCATGATCAATGGCATGGTCACGCGCCGGAAGGTCGTCAGCCCGCCGGCGCCAAGGCTGGCGGATGCCCGCAACAACACTCGGTCAAGCTGGCTCAGCGAGGCGCTGACGGTGATCACCACGAAGGGCACGGCAAGGGCTGTATGGGCGAGCACCAGTCCAGTCAGGCTGTTGGCGAGGCCAAGCCGCGAGAAGAGGAAATAGATGCCGACGGCGGTGATCACCGTCGGAACGATCATCGGCGACATGAAGCTCGCGATGAGGAAGGACTTACCGCGAAAGCTGGAGATGGACAGCCCGAGCCCTGCCAACGTGCCGAGTGGCGTGGCGATGCAGACGGTCGCGGTCCCGACAATCAGGCTGTTTTTGATGGCGATCCACCAGCGCGGGTCGGCGAAGAACTTAGCGTACCATTTGAACGAGAAGCCCTCCAGCGGATAGGCGAGAATGCTCGACGTGTTGAAGGAAAGCGGGATGATCGCAATGATCGGTGCGATCAGGAAAAGCAAGACGATGAAGCCAAATGTCCTGCCCGCTAGTTTCCACCAATATGTGCTGTCGGTCATGACGGGCTCCTATCCCAATCCGATGCGCTGGACGCCGACCAGCCGGATATAGGCCGCGTAGAGCAGGAAAGTCGCAGCCAGCAGTACGGAGCCAAGCGCGGCAGCAAGGCCCCAGTTGACGGTCTGGGTGGTGTTGAACGCGATGTAGTAGGGCAGCAACTGATCGCCCGCACCGCCGAGAAGCAGGGGGGTGATGTAGTAGCCGAGTGAAAGAATGAAGACGAGAAGTCCACCAGCGGAAATGCCCGGCAGGATTTGAGGCAGGTAGACGGAGAAGAAGGTTCTGAGCGGGCCGGCGCCAAGCGAGTTCGCCGCCAGCGTCTGGTTTCTGGGAACGTTGCGCATCGCGCCGAGGATCGGCAGAACTGCATAGGGCAGGAGAATATGGGTCAGCGCGATCAGCACGCCCGTCCGATTGTAGATCAGTTCCAGCGGCTGTCCGATCAGGCCGATGTTGATGAGCAGCGTATTGATGAGCCCATTCTTCTGCAGGATCACCATCCAGGCGGCAGAGCGCACCAGAACGGAGGTCCACAGGGGCAGCAGCAGGACGATCATCAGCAGGCTGGATACGCCGGCACCGGTCGACATCAACAGAAAAGCGGCCGGCAGGGCAAGGACGATGCAGATGACCGTGACGGTGAAGGCAATGGTGAAGGTGCGGATCAAGACATCGACATAGAGGCCGCCTTCATCCCGCGCCGCGTGGAGGCGGCCGGCGGGGTCACGGCGCAGGTCGAAGGCAGAGAGCAGATAGAAATCACTCCATGGTCCTCGTGCCCGGGCGATTGCCTGCCAAATCTCGGGCCTGCCCCAAGCCGGGTCGATGACGGGCAGTTCCGCCGCCCAGTCGGTTCCGGTGCCGGCTGTTTCCGGCAGGCTGCGCACTGTCGCGGTGATAACGGTGCGCAGCGAGGGAGTATCGTAGTTGAGCCGTCTTGCTGCGACCCCTGCGGTGCGTGTCTTCTTGGCAGCCATCAAATCCAATGCAACCGCGTCGTAGACAGCCGGTGCCGGCAGGCCGGTTCCATCCCATCGCTTTATCGCCTCCGCCGTCAAAGGCATGACGCTGGACAGGTCCCTATCCTCTATCGACAGCCGTAACATTCCTGCCAGCGGCACGAAGAACACTGCCAGCAAAAACAGAACAAGCGGCAGGACGAGGAAGAGGCCCGCAGCCTTGATGGAAAACCCGGTAGTCGTCGTCTCGCTCATGGCATCGGCTGCTTCTGTTGCAAGGGAATGGCCGGAAGGCAGCTCCGGGACAAGGAGCCTCTTTGCCGTATGGAAAGCCCCCGGGCTCTGGACGTGCCAGGGGGCCTCGCGTTTACTTCGCTGCCCAGGCGGAGAAGCGCTCGGTCAACTGGTCGATATGGTTGACCCAGAAGCCGGCATCGAGCGTGATGGAGGCTGCCAGATTTTCCGGTGCCGTCGGTAGGTTTGCTGCGAGTTCTGCAGGCACCAGCTTCTGTGCCTCGGTAACACCGACACCGTAGTTCAGCTTGGCCGGCCAATTGGCCTGCACGGCGGGCTTGGCCATGAATTCGATCAGCTTGTAGGCGCTGTCGGCATTGGGCGAGCCTTTCATGATGACCCAGCTGTCGACGTTCAGCATCGCGCCTGGCCACATGATCTTGAAGTTGCGCTTGTCTGCAGCGTTGGCTGCGGGAATGCGGCCATTGTAGGAAGTGGTCATGGACACTTCGCCCGAGCCCAGCAGTTGCATCGGCTGATTTCCAGAGGTCCACCAGACGATATTAGGCTTCAGCGCGTCGAGTTTGGCGAAGGCGCGATCGACGCCCTCAGGCGTTGCCAGCGTTTCATAGACCTTGTTTGCAGCAACGCCATCGGCCATCAGCGCGAATTCGAGATTCATCTTCGGACCGCTGCGCAGCGCGCGCTTGCCCGGAAATTTCTTCACATCCCAGAAGTCGGCCCAACTTTTCGGACCATTGGCGAACTTTTCGCCGTCATAGGCAACCGCGATGCTGAAGATGTTGGCCGGAACACCGCACTCCGATGCCGTGCCCGGAAGGTATTTCTCCGCGCCACCGAACTTTGCGGGATCGAGGACCTCGAACAGGCCCTCCTCGCAGCCTATCGTCAGCTCTTCCGCCTCTACCTCGACAAGATCCCAGGTGTTGCTGTCGCCAGCCTGGGCCTTGGAGCGCAATACGCCGACGCCACCATCCCAGCTGTCTTCTGAAAGCGGCGCCTTGGTTTCCGTCTTGAACGGCGTGAAGAACACGTCACGCTGCGCGTCTTGAAAGATCCCACCCCAGGACACAATGGTAAGGTCACGCGCAGCGGCCATCCCAGGTAAGGCAAGTGCGGCCGCCAGTGCGGCCAGATGGACTATTTGTTTCATGTTGGCATTCCCCTTGTTTTTAGGTTCGTTTTCACACTTGAGATCGCACGGCACCGGTGACCGGTTGTCGCCATGCCTATTCCTTCGGCAGGACCCGGCAGGCGCCGGCCGAGAGTTCGATGTCGATCCGCTCTCCTTGCGCGATCGGCTTTTCGCCGCCAGCACTCGTCTTGAAGACCAGCCGGCCGATGCCGTCGGCCTCGACGAGGATGCGCCTCTGGTCACCGAGATAGACGATGTCGATGACAGCGGCGGAGACGTGCTGGCCGGCATCGGCTGACGCACGGCGAATGTTTTCCGGTCGGATGCTGAGGATGATTTCGTCGCCGGACCTGCACGAAGTCTGGCACCGAGCCCGCAACAGGCCTCCGCCTGCGAAACGGATCGCAACCTCATCGCCGTCCTTGGCTTCAATACGGCCCGGCAGCATGTTGTTCTCGCCGATGAAGGAGGCGACGAAAGGTGTCGCAGGCCGTTCATAGAGAGCTTCCGGGGTGTCTATCTGCTCGATCCGTCCCTTGTTGAATACGGCGACYCGGTCGGAGAGCGTCAGGGCCTCGGATTGATCGTGGGTGACGAACACCATGGTCGTGCCGAGGTCGCGGTGGAGCGCCTTCAGTTCCGCCTGCAAGTGCTCGCGCAGATTTTTGTCGAGCGCGCCGAGCGGTTCGTCGAGAACGATCAGGCGCGGCTTGAAGATGATGGCGCGAGCAAGCGCCACGCGCTGTTGCTGTCCGCCGGACAGCTGCACCGGCTTGCGGTCGCCCAACCCTTCCAGATGCACCATGGCCAGCGCAGCATCCACCCGGCTTCGAATGTCTGCGGCCTCCACCCGGCGCACGCTGAGCGGAAAAGCCAGATTGTCGCGCACCGACATATGCGGAAAGAGCGCGTAATTTTGAAAGACAACACCAATGTTGCGTTTGTGTGCCGGCAGCCTCTCGATGCGGCGTCCATCCATCTCGATTGTGCCTTCGCTCGGCGTTTCGAACCCGGCCAGCATCATCAGCGTCGTGGTCTTGCCCGATCCCGACGGGCCTAGAAACGTGATGAACTCGCCCGGCACAATATCGAGATCGATCCCGTCGATGGCCTGGTAGATTCCATAGTTCTTGGAGACACCGCTGAAGCGGACGATCGGGCTCGCCGTTGCAATGGCCATCAGCGCGACCTCCGGCTCGCGGCAATCCATGCGGACAGCCGGCCTTCCCGCTGAACTCTGGCTTCACGCATTTTCATAGGCGGTGCCCTCTTGGGGGTTAGTGGTCTGTTCGGTCTGCCATCCGGTGCCTGGCGTCAGATGATCATTCGGCGGCCTCGATCTCGGCGAAGACTTCACGGGCCAGGCGAAATGCCTCCACACCGGCCGGTATGCCGGCATAGATGGCGAGTTGGATAAGCGTGTCCTTGATTTCGTCCCGGCTGCAGCCGTTCGTCAGCGCACCTTTCAGGTGCAGCTTGAACTCCGTGCTCCGGTTGAGCGCGCCGAGCATGACCAGGTTCAGCAGGCTTTTGTCGCGCAGACTGAGCGCGGTGCGCCCCCAGCCGGCGCCCCAGCAATACTCCGTGACGAGATTCTGGAAGTCACGGTTGAAATCATCGGCCGCGTCTAGCGATTTCTCGACATAGGCCGCGCCCAGCACCGCCTTGCGAATATCGAGGCCACGTTCGAAGACGTCCTGTCCCATTACGCAGTTCCTTCATCGATAACGGGGTTCGACAGCGTGCCGATACCGGGGATTTCAACGGTGATCCGGTCTCCATGTTTCAGAAAGATCGGTGGCTTGCGCTTGAAGCCGACACCGGCCGGCGTCCCCGTCGGGATCACATCGCCCGCTTCCAGATCGATGAAGTCGGAAATGTGCTCGAGGATCGTCGGAATGTCGTAGATCATCGTTTCGGTGTTGGCGAATTGCATCACTTCGCCGTTCAGCGTCGTGCGGATGTCAAGCTTGTGCGGATCTGCAATCTCGTCGGCCGTGACGATCACCGGACCGAAAGGTCCGGAGGCGCGGAAGTTCTTGCCCGCCGTGTATTGGGTAACCCGGAACTGATAGTCGCGCACGGTCACGTCGTTGAAGATGGAGTAGCCGAAGACGTAGTCCATGGCCTCTTCCTTTTTCAGGCGGCGACCATTGGTATTTTTGCCGATGATGATGGCCAGCTCGCCTTCCCAATCGAGATGGGTGGAGACAGACGGCACGATGACCGGGCCGCCGTCAGCGACAAAGGTGTTGGCGAAGCGCGCGAAGATGATCGGAATCGGTGAGATTTCGAGGCCGGCTTCCTTGGCGTGCTCAGCGTAATTGCGCGCTACGCAGATGATCTTGGGCGGGCGGCCGATCGGCGGCAGCAACTTCACGTCCGAACGCAGCTTCGAGATCGCATCGTTCGCAATGTGGTCCGCTTCGAAACGAGCGATGACTGCACGCGCCGATTCAGAGAAAACATCCGGCTCCTCGAAGAACGTCTCGATGCGTGAAGGGATGATTTCGATCGTCTCGTCGTCTGCGGCGTAAAGTTCACTGGCGCCGGCAAGGTCGATCACACGATCGCCACAGAGGGCGCCAAAGCGTGGGGTGCCATTTTCATCGTAACTGACGAGTTTCATTTTTTTGTTCCGTTATTTGAACATTTATGTTCGTATTTAGATCATATTGTGCGATACTCGTCAATGATCCGCTTGCTACAAAAACGGTGTCGAAGTAGTAGTCTTCTGATCATTTCCGGCCAGAAACCGGTATGACCTACGCAGCGGAACGGGCGGCTCGACCTTCACAGGAGTTGAAATTGGCGGAAATCTCATCGACGGGAGACCAGATGCTGACCGTTCTCGAAACGGTGGCGGGGCAGGGGCCCGTCAGCGCGTCCGACGTGGCGCGAATGTGCGACATCAACCGCACGGTGGCCCATCGTCTGCTCGTGACGCTGGCGCAACGCGCTTATGTCCGCCGAAGCGACGAGGGCTATATCGTCGGGCCTGCCGTCTTCAGTCTTGCACGACAGACCGGCACGGATCTGCGCAGCGTCGCCAAACCCGTCATGCAGAGACTGGCGGCGGAAATAGGCGAGACTGTCGTTCTGCACGGGCTGGACAATTGGGAGGCCGTCGTCATCGACCAGGCCGTCGGCCAGCGGCATCTGGTGCGCGTCGAACACAGTCCCGGTTCGCGCCACCCGCTCTACAAAGGAGMCAGCGGCTGGTCTATCCTGGCGTTCCAGGGCGAAAAAGCGATCACTCGTATCCTGAAGAAAACCGACGACCCGGTTGCGGCCCTTGCACGGATCGAAACGACGAAGGCCGATGGCTGCTCCATTTCTCATGACGAGCTGCAGATGGGCGTTCACGGGATCGCCGCGCCCCTTCTCGAAAAGAACGGGCGCTGCGAAGCAAGCCTTGGCGTTCTTGTGCCAAGTACGCGTGCCCATTTGCTTTTGTCGGTGCAAAAGCCGCTCCTCGAGGCGGCCGCGGAGATCATGAAAGGCCTCAACTGACCGATTGAAGATGCGCATCATCGCGTTGAGGCCCYTCTGTTCAGTTGTCAGGTGTTGAGACCGGAGCGAATGCCCTTGCGTGCCTCGGCTGCATCACGTTCGCGCCGGTCGACATAGGCTTCGAAATCGAAGTTGAGGAGGTCGATTTCCTCGATCGGGTCGTATGCGCGCGATGCGCCTTCCCAGCCGATCTTGTCGATGCCCCAGTAGAATTCCAGCAGATTGCCGTCGGGGTCGCGGGCATAGAAGCGCGGCTGGTTGCCGGGTCCGCCTTTGCGGCTGTTGACGATCTCGACGCCCCCGTCCCGCATCTTCTTGAAGAGCCCTTTCAGGTCTTCCGGCGTATTCAGCTCAAACGCGATATGGTGCAGTCCGAAACCATAGCGCGGCGCATCCGGTGCATCGGCGGCGAGAATGTCGCGGCGCATCCGGAAGATCGACATTTCATGATGAGTGACGTCACAGCGCAGGAAGGCTCCCGCGGCGACGGCCACGCCATGGCCGATCTTCTCTTCCGGATATTCGAACTTTTCCGTCAGACGCATACCCAGATACGTCGAATAGAAATCGATCGTGCGATCGATATCCCTGACTGTGAGGCCAACATGACCGAGCCTGACAACGCGAACCTCCATTCGATGATCCTCCTTTACATTATCCGTTAATTGAACATATATGTTCTTTATACGAACATCATCGTTCGCGCAAGAGGCGCGAAACAGGCAATGTCATCGCTGACAAATGAATGAAAACGAGGGAAAATGACCGATACAATCAGCATCGCGGTAATCTGCGGAAGTCTTCGCCAAGGATCGTTCAATGCGGCGATCGCGCGGGAATTTTCGACGCTTGCGCCAACCGGGATCTCTTTCCACCCGCTGGACGGCATGGAAAGTATTCCTCACTACAATGCGGATATTCAGTCTCAGGGCTGCCCCGCCATCGTACTTGACTGGGCCGAGATCATCCGGTCTTCGGATGCCGTTGTGTTCGTCACACCGGAATACAATTACTCGATCCCCGGCGTTTTGAAGAATGCGCTCGATTGGCTGTCACGGCTGTCTCCGCCGCCGTTCTCGGGCAAGCCGGTCGCTATCCAGACGGCTTCGGTCGGCATGCTCGGCGGTGCGCGGGCGCAATACCATCTGAGACAGGTGCTGCTTTATCTCGATGCACTGGTGCTGAACAAGCCGGAGATCATGATCGCAGATGCAGCCAGCAAGATCTCGCCGCAGGGCGAGCTTACTGACGACACGACACGGCGGCTGATCGCAGAACAGCTCGCCGCGCTTCAGGGGCTTATCCGGAGAGTAGCGGCGTCTTAAGCATGTGCCGCAAAACTGCGCGGCGATCACGACATGGGGACAACCAAAGACTTAAAGCGCCGGCAGCGAATCTGATAGATTGCGACGCGCGTTAGTAAACCTTTGCCGTGTCAAAACTTCCGGCGGTGGTCGCTCCAGCACTCCGAAAATCGGAAAGCTGGCGTGAAGCACCGTTTGCCAGGAGGCCGACATCGTTGCCGATGGCGACGAAGGTGGCGCCAAGTTCCACATAGCGGTTGGCAAGCGACTGGTCAGCGGTCAGGATACCGGCGGCCTTGCCGTGCGACTGGATACGGATCAGCGCCGCTTCCACCGCCTGCTGCACCTCGGCATCGCCAGGCCTGCCGAGATGGCCCATGTCGGCGGCAAGATCGGCCGGTCCGATGAAAACACCATCGACGCCGTCGGTGGTGGCGATGTCATCGAGTGCGGCCAGCCCGGCGCGGCTTTCGATCTGCAGCAGCAGGCAGACCTCGTCATTGGCGGTCTGCAGGTAGTCGGGAATACGATTGAATGCCGAAGCTCGGGCAAGCGCTGCCCCGACGCCTCGCACGCCGTGCGGCGGATAGCGCACCGCGCGCACCATGGCTCTTGCCTGGTCGCCGCTCTCGATCATCGGCACCAGCACCGTCTGCGCGCCGATATCGAGGATCTGCTTCAAGATCCAGGCCTCGCCGATCGGTGCCCGCATGATCGGATGGCTCGGCGAACCCCGGAGCGCTTGCAACTGCGCCATCATCAGAGGGATATCGTTCGGCGCATGCTCGCCATCGATCAGCAACCAGTCATAGCCCGCGCCTGCGCAGACCTCGRCCGCATAGGGGTTGGCGAGCGCCAGCCAGAGGCCGATCTGCGGACGCTTCTCCATCAAGGCCGCCTTGAATGTGTTTTTTGGCGCCGGCATGGGCATCGCTCCTATGCGAAATAGCTGCTAACGGTGCCGTAGGGTCCGAAATCGGCAACGATCGTATCGCCGCGACGTGCTTCGACCGGGCGAATGAAGGAGCCGGCAAGGACGATCTGGCCCGCCTCGATGCCGTCGCCATAATCAGCCAGCCGATTTGCAAGCCAGGCAACGCCGCGCGCCGGCTGGTTGAGAACTCCGGCACCCAGACCGGTTTCCTCGACCTCGGAGTTGCGACTAACAATTGCGCCCATCCAGCGCATGTCGACAGTGTCGGGTCGCATCATGCGTCCGCCGAGCACGATGCCGGCATTGGCCGCATTGTCGGAAATCGTGTCGACGATGGTCCGGGCCTTCTTCGTTTCCGGATCGACACGCAGGATCCGCGTATCGAGAATTTCCAGCGCCGGCGTCACATAGTCGGTGGCATTGAGCACGTCGAAGACCGTGGCGTTTGGGCCCTTCAACGGCGCCTTCATGATGAAGGCGATTTCCGCCTCGATGCGTGGCTGGATAAAACGATCCTGCGGAACCGTCTCGCCGTCCTCGAATATCATGTCGTCGAACAGGACGCCGGAATCGGGAATGTCGATATTCAGCGCATACTGCATCGCCTTGGAGGTAAGGCCAATCTTCCAGCCGATCACCTTGCGACCGGAAGCGACCTTCTTCTTGACCCAGGCCGACTGCACAGCATAGGCGTCGCCCATCGTCATGCCGGGGTACTGCAGCGACAAAAGACCGGTCTGGACGCGTGTCCGCTCTGCGATGTCAAGCCTTTCGGCCGCTTGGCGGATCTCATCGGGTGTCAACATGGTCAAACCTCGTCTGTGATCGTGTTGCGCAAGATGCCGATACCATCGGCCTCGACCTCGACGACATCGCCCGGCTTCAGCCAGATCGGCGGATCGAAGCGGGCACCGGCACCGGTTGGCGTGCCGGTGACGATCACATCGCCGGGAACCAGCGTAGTGAAGGTCGAGATGTAGTTGATGATCTTGCGAAAGGAAAAGATCATCCGGCTGGTGCGGTCGCTCTGGCGGACGTCTCCGTTGACGCGGGTTTCGAGCCTGATGTCGGCGATCTGCGCCTCGTGCGTGAACGGGATCAGCCAGGGGCCGATCGAGCCGGTGCGGTCGAAGTTCTTGCCCTGGGTGACGTTGAACTTGGCGTGGCGGACCCAGTCGCGGATCGTGCCCTCATTGCACAGAGACAGCGCCGCGATGTGGGATAGTGCCTCAGCCTCGGGAATGCGCCGGCCGGTCTTGCCGATGATGATGACGATTTCACCTTCGTAGTCGAGCTGCGGGCTTTCCGGCGGTCGGATCAGCGGCTGATCGTGGCCGGTGAAGGAGCGCGGAAAGCGAGTGAACAGGGAGGGATTGGAAGGCGCTGCCTGCCCATCCTTATATTCCTCGTTGCGGTCGGGGAAGTTCACGCCGACGCAGATGATCTTCTCCGGGGCGGGAACAGGGATTTCGTAGCGGATGTCCGACACCGGGAAATCGGGCTCCAAGCCCGCCGCTTCCTCAGCGAGCTTCAGCAGCACGCCGTCGGCAATCACCTCGCGTAGCGTTGGCCACTTCGTGCCATGGCGGGCGGAAAGGTCAATGATTCCATCTCCGGCAAGAACGCCGTATCCACTGTGGCCGTTGCGGGTAAAGCTGACAAACTTCGGGTGGGACATGGTTTTTCTTCCTATTCAGTTCAGCCGATGCCGCCGAGGCAGACATATTTGATCTCGGTGAATTCCTCGATGCCATATTTCGAGCCCTCACGGCCGAGACCCGACAGTTTGACGCCGCCAAACGGCGCTTCGGCTGTCGAGATCAGGCCGGTATTGACGCCGACCATGCCGTATTCCAGSGCCTCRGCCACACGAAATACCCGGGCGAGATCCTTGGCGTAGAAGTAAGAGGCGAGGCCGAACTCGGTGTCGTTTGCCTGCTCGATGACGTCGGCTTCGTCCTTGAAACGGAACAGCGGCGCTAACGGCCCGAAGGTTTCCTCGCGCGCCACCGCCATGTCCTTGGTGACCTCGCCCAAGATGGTCGCCTCGAAGAAGGTGCCGCCCAGCGCATGCCGTTTGCCGCCTTGCACGACGCGCGCGCCCTTGCCCACCGCGTCTGCGATATGCTCCTCGACCTTGGCTAGGGCGGCCTTGTCGATCAGCGGTCCGAGGATGACGCCTTCGTCAAAGCCGTTGCCGGTTTTCAGCTTGCCGACGGCCGCCGCCAGCTTCGCGGCGAAGGCATCATAGACGCTGTCCTGGACATAGATGCGGTTGGCGCAAACGCAGGTCTGGCCGTTGTTGCGGTATTTGGCAATCAGCGCGCCTTCGACCGCAGCATCGAGGTCGGCATCGTCAAAGACAATAAACGGCGCATTGCCGCCAAGCTCGAGGCCGAGTTTCTTAATGGTCGGGGCGCTCTGCTTGTAGAGCTCGGTGCCGATTTCGGTCGAACCGGTAAAGGTCAGCTTGCGCACCACCGGGTTCGAGGTCATCTCGGCGCCGATGGCCGCGGCCGAGCCGGTGATGACGCTGAAGAGGCCCTTCGGCAGGCCGGCGCGTTCTGCCAGGATCGCAATCGCGATCGCCGAGAACGGCGTCTGCGAGGCAGGCTTCAGCACCATGGCGCAGCCGGCGGCAAAGGCGGGACCGGCCTTGCGGGTGATCATCGCATTGGGGAAGTTCCACGGCGTGATTGCCGCGACGACGCCGATCGGCTGCTTCATCACCATGATGCGCTTGTCGGGCTGGTGGCCGGGGATCAGGTCGCCGTAGATGCGGCGGCCTTCCTCGGCAAACCATTCGATGAAGCTCGCACCATAGACGATTTCACCGGTCGCCTCCGCCAGCGGTTTGCCCTGTTCCAGGGTCAGAATACGGCCAAGATCGTCCTTGTTTTCGATCATCAGCTCGTACCATTTGCGCAGGATCGCGCAGCGTTCCTTGGCAGTGCGCCCAACCCAGCCCTTCTGGGCCACGCGGGCAGCCTCAATGGCCGTCCTGGTCTCGGCGGCGCCCAGCTTCGGCACCCGGCCGATGATCTCGCCAGTCGCCGGGTTGTTCACCTCTATCGCGTTGTTCGGATCGGCCTCGATCCAATTATCGCCGACAAGAGCGGCTTGGCGGAACAAGGAAGGATCTTGCAATTTCATGGCTGGCTCCTCACCAAGCATTAAAAAAACGGCGGACGCTTTCGCGCCCGCCCAGCTGGGGAAATTCAGGGCGCGACGATCGGCTGGGCCTTCAGCACGGAATCACGCACCTCGGTACCGGCAAAGGTGCTGCCTTCCTCGAACCAGGATTTCGGCGCCGGAGCCCCCCAAAGCGTCTGGCGCTGCGGATCCTTGAGATCCCATTTGATCGGCTCGAGATCGGGATCGACCGTCTGATAATCCGAGCAATAGATCTCGATGCGGTGGCCATCCGGATCGCGGATATAGAGGAAGAAGGCATTCGAAATACCGTGACGGCCGGGGCCGCGCTCGATATTGGGCAGCCAACCGGTGGTCGCCATCAGATCGAGCAGGTCGATGATGTTGAGCGGCGTCGGAACCCAGAACGCGGTGTGATGCAAACGCGGACCGCGACCGTTGGTAAACGCGATGTCATGGACGCCACCCTTGCGATGCGTCCATGCCGCCCAGAGCTTCCCGGTTTCCTCGTCGGCAGTGTATTCCGTCACGCGGAAGCCGATCTCATTGTAGAAGGCA
This sequence comes from Rhizobium sp. 01N447_2, assembly GCF_056399245.1. NCBI lineage: Bacteria > Pseudomonadati > Pseudomonadota > Alphaproteobacteria > Hyphomicrobiales > Rhizobiaceae > Rhizobium > Rhizobium sp. 01N447_2. Next base: position 32,649 of record NZ_JBFTQY010000047.1, on the reverse strand, counting down.
ACGCTTTCGTCGACATTCGGTGAGAAGCAGTTGAAGTGATCGATACGGAGCGGCTTTACGCCTCTGTAGAGGGCATATTTCTGGTGGATCGGCGGCAGGCGGTCCATTTTCGAATAGAATTCCAGCGGAATGCCATGCGGATCGCGGGTACGGAAGGTACGCGACTGGTAGGGCCGCTCGATCCATTCGACCGGCAGGCCGTTGCCCTTGAAGAAATGCTCGGCCTTATCGAGGTCCTCGTCGGAGAAGACTTTGAAGCCGAGATCGCGTGCTTCGGCGGCGGCTTCTTTTTTCAGGACGATGCAGTGATGCCCTCGTTCTTCGAGCGCACGCAGATAGATCGTGTCTGCCGTCTCGTCGGTCACCTGCAAGCCGAGCGTGTCGACGTAGAAGGCGCGCGATTTCGCAAGGTCGGTCACGGCAAGCTCGACATGGCTGAGGCGCACGATGTTGAAGGCCGGATAAAGATTGGGTGTGGGCAGGGGCATGGGGTTCTCCTCCAAATTCAATAGGGTGTCCGGTGCACTCAGCCGCCGAGTTTCTGGATCGCATGCGCCTTGGTGGCGAAAGCAACGTTCTTGGTCTCCATGTAGAAATCGAAGGACCAATCGCCGCCGTCACGGCCGATGCCGGAATTCTTGACGCCGCCGAAAGGGGTCGGCAGATGGCGGACGTTTTCCGAGTTCACCCAGATCATCCCGGCTTCCAGGGCATCGGTGAAGCGGAAGGCGCGGGTGACGTCCGAAGTCCAGAGGTAGCCGGTGAGGCCATATTGCACGTCGTTGGCAAGCGCCAGTGCATCGTCCTCGTCCTTAAAGGGGATCGCGGTCAGAACAGGTCCGAAGATTTCTTCCTGCGCAATGCGCATTTGGTTGTTGGCGCTGGTGAAGAGGGTGGGGGATACGTAGCATCCGCCACCCGGCCCTTCGAATTTCGTGCCGCCAGCGGCAACCGTCGCGCCGCCGGCTTTGCCGATCTCGATATAGTCCAGCACCTTCTTTTCGTGCACGGGGTGGATCAGCGGGCCGACCACAGTTTCTGGATCAAGGGGGTGGCCGACCTTGATGCGCTTGGCTTTCTCGGCGACCATCGCCGTGAAGCGGTCGTAGATGCTTTCCTCCACCAGCAAGCGGGAGGATGAGGTGCAGCGCTCGCCATTCAGCGAATAGATCATGAAGACGGCAGCATCGGCGGCGCGCTCAAGGTCGGCATCGGCAAAAACGATGACGGGGTTCTTGCCGCCGAGTTCGAAATGTACCCGCTTCAGCGTGTCGGCGCCCTGTTTCATGATCATCGAGCCGGTGCGGCTTTCGCCGACGAAGGCGATTGCTCTGATGGCAGGATGCTCGGTCAGCGCCTTGCCTGCGTCCTCGCCGAGCCCGTTGACGAGATTCCAGACCCCCTTCGGCAGACCAGCCTCTTCGGCGATTTCGACCAGCAGCCGCGCAGTCAGCGGCGAGAATTCCGCCGGCTTGTGTACGATCGTGCAGCCGGCAGCKAGCGCCGGTGCAATCTTCCATGTCGACAGCATGAAAGGCGTATTCCATGGCGTAATGACGCCGACCGGGCCGATCGGTGCGCGAGTAGTGATGTTGACTTGACCATCCGCACGCAGCGTTTTGCCGTCACGGGCTTCCACGGCGCGATCGGCGAAGAAGCGGAAGTTCTCTGCTCCGCGAAGGGCTGCCTTCGCCATAAATTTCAGCGATTGACCGGTGTCCATGCATTCGACGAACGCGATCTCTTCGGAACGCGCTACGATCGCATCGGCGATCTTATGGAGAAGTTTCTTGCGCACGTCGCCCGACATCGCGGCCCAGGCAGGAAAGGCGGCTTTTGCGGCTTGTGCCGCCCGGTCCACATCCGCCGCCTTGCCGTGTGCCACCTTTGCCAAAACCTTCAGGTCGACCGGAGAGATGATGTCGAACGTGGTGCCATCGGCTGCTGGCATTGCCTCGCCAGCGATATGGTTCAATACGCCGTCTTTGCGAAAGCGGGCCAAATAGGCTTCGGCCTTTGCGATGTTTTCTTCAAGTGTCGACATGCTTTTCTCCGATGTGTCCTGCTTGCGATCACTCGCTGCGGCGCTAACCGTTTGTCTTGCGCAGGCGCGGGTGGATGGCGTTTTTCTTCCAGCTCAGCGCCGGGTCGATTTCGCGGATTTCGAGGGTGAGGGCGAAGTGCGGCGTCTCGAACAGCTTGCGGAGGTGTTTCGTGACGGCGGTAAAGATCGCTTCGCCGGTGCGCCGCTTATCCTCCTGGCTACGACCTTCGCCGATGCGAAAGGACATATCGATGAAGGCATTTTCATCAAGCAGATCGGCAATCGCATAGGCTTCGCAACGGATGGCGCGCACCCGCACGGCACCGGTCTCGAACAGGCCCGTGCCGAGAATCTCGGCGTGGACGACACGGCACAGCGCGCCGAAGTCCACTTTTCCGTCGAGATTCGCCGAATAATCCATGGTGAAATGCGGCATCGTTCCTCCCCGCGCCACGACCTCAGTATATTTAACATGTTAAATATTTTGTCGGCTCTGTCAAGGGCATCGTGRCTGCCGGCCACGTTGCGCGGTTCAAGAAATTGATCCATAGAACCCTTATGACCAAACAATCCCCTGACGATAACGGCATAATGCAGGATGCCTTGCTGCCCCGCGATACACGCCGCTCGCTGCYGATTGCGTTGCTTCGGGCGCGTGAAGCGGTGATGGGGCACTTCCGGCCCATGCTGGCGCTGCATGATGTGACGGAACAGCAATGGCGCGTTATTCGCATTCTGGCGGAAGCCGGAACACTGGATGCATCGGAGATGTCGGAACGGGCCTTTATCCTTGCTCCGAGCCTGACGCGGATCATTCGGTCTCTCGAGGAGCGCGGCTTCATCACCAAGAGCAAGGATGCTGAAGACGGCCGCCGGATACTGTTGCAGATCACGGCCGCGGGACTGAAGATCATCAACGAGGTCAGTCCCGACAGCCGGACGATTTATACTGCGCTTGAGCAGCGGTTCGGCCGCGAGCGCATCGATACCTTGCTCGACATGCTCGACGAACTGGCGACGCTGAACAAATAGCACGGCCTCCGCTCCTATCTGCTGGTGCCGGTTTGGAGGGCGTCTGCCAACGCCAGAGCATCGGCTACATAGGGCTGAAGCCGCTCTGCCGCATCCGGCGCGCCAATTCGCTCACCGATCCAGCCGATATAAGTGATGCTGCGCAGAACCATGAAGAGCGGCAGGGTTTCAAGGGCGCTGTCCGGTAGCGACCGTACGCCGCGATATCCCTCGATCAACGCTGCCTTGATGAGTTCGTAGTGCGGCTCGCCGCGATTCTTGAACAAGGCTGTGGCGATGTCGAACATCCGCCAGCCGTAGCCACCATCGTCAAAGTCGATCAATTCGACATGATCGCCGTCTATGAGGACGTTTTCCCGAACGAGATCGGCATGGATGAGACCATAGTCGAGATGGCGGAGTGCATCGGTTTTCTCTCGCAGCAAGAGCCTGAGATCCGACAATCGCATCACCTGATCCGGCGATAATCCTGCACAATCCCAGAATCGACCCCAAAGCGGCTGCCCGCCAAGCAAACCATCGCCGTCCCATGCCGGGCGGCGGAAGTCGGCCGGTGGTCTCCAGGCATCGGTGGCTGTGTGCATCCGGGCTATCGCTTCACCCAGCGAGCGGAAAATAACGACGAGGCGCTCCCTGGAATGCGCAAGAAGAACACCCGATTGGCCGAGCGGGCTGCCGGTCATCCAACTGACGATGTCGGCGTATTGGTCACCGAACACAGGATCTGCCGCAAGCGCAACGATTTGGCGTCCGTCCAACGTGGAAACAGGTGCCKGAACGCGCAGGCCCGCCTCGCGTAAAGCTGCCATCCAGGAGAGTTCCGAAACCAATGCACTTTTATTGTGATAGCCGGGCCGGTGCAGCCGCAGGGCTGCAGGCTCGCCGCTCCTGAGCGTCACCCGGAATACCGCATTCTCCCGGTATTTCAGGAGCTGGGGTATCTGGACGCCGAGCTCCCAGCTGGCAAGGGCTTCGCGTGCGCGCGCACTCAGCGCCTCCATGAAAGAGGTGGTTTCATGTTCCGACATGGCCACCGTCACAATCCGGACAGAACGTCATCGAGCGTGGAAAGCATCAAATCGGCATTCTCCTTCGAAAATGGCATGGGTGGCCGGATCTTGGTCGCGCATTGATGCACCCCGATTTTGCCCATCAGAACGCCGCGCGCGCGCATGTCATTGATGACCTTTGTGGCGATGTCCGGCGCCGGGGTCTTTTTCTCACGGTCGAGAACCAGCTCCGCCCCGAAGAACAGGCCGCTGCCACGCACGTTGCCGATGACGTCATGTTTTTCGGACAGGTGTTTGAGGCCGTCTTGCGCGTAGGCGCCGACGGCACGGGCGTTTTCCATCAGCCCTTCATCTTCGATCACATCGAGAACCGCCAAGGCCGCAGCACAGGAAACCGGATTGCCGCCAAAGGTATTGAAATAGCGAAAGGCCTTGCGGAATGCGTTCAGCGTGTCGGCATTGGCGACGACGCCGCCGACCGGATGGCCGTTGGCCATCGGCTTGCCGAGCGTCACCACGTCGGGCACGAAGCCTGCGCGCTGGTGGCCCCACATATGGCCGCCAGTGCGCCCGAAACCCGGCTGCACCTCGTCGGATATGACAAGTCCTCCCGCCTTGCGCACGGCAGCGATTGCCTGGTCGAGAAAGCCCGGCGGCAGGTCGGGAAATCCCTCGTTGGCAAAGAATGGGCAGATGATGAGCGCCGAAAAGCCGTGCGGGCTGCTCTGTAGCGAGGCGATCGCCTTTTCCACCTCAGCGGCGAAAGCCTCGGCAAAGGCTTCGCCGGGCATACCACCCAGCGGCCGATAGCTGTCGGGCGCCGGCACATGGCGGACATGACCGCCGAAACCGCCGACCGGGGGCATGCGGGTAGAGAGCTGCGACACGGCCGCTGTATTGCCGTGGTAGGTATGGTTGGTCGCGATAACCCCGGTCTTTCCCGTGACCGCCTGCGCCATGCGCAACGCGATGTCGTTGGCTTCGCTGCCGGTGCAGGTCATGATCGCAGTATTGAGGCTCTTGTCGAACGTCGACGTCAGCCGCTCGACATAGTCGAGGATGCCCTCGTGCAGGTAGCGCGTGTGGGTGTTCAGTGTCGACGCTTGCCGGGTGATCGCGTCGACGACGCGTGGGTGGCAATGGCCGACATGTGGCACATTGTTGTAGCAATCGAGATATTTCCGGCCGTCCGCGTCCCACAGCCAGACACCTTCCCCACGCACCAGCTGCACCGGATCGTCATAAAAGGTGGACATGTTTCGGCCGAGAAGCCGCTCTCGGCGGGCGAGGAGTGCTGCGTTTTCCGCCATGTCATTTGCCTCCCGCGGCGGCTGTCAGACCTGTCTCGAGTGCCGCGAGGATCCGATCTACATCGGCCGTGGTGATGACAAGCGGCGGCGAGATGATGACGTTGGAGCCAGAGGTACGCACCATCACGCCGGCGTCGTAGGCCGCATCTTGCAGGCGCTGGACCATATCCTTCGGCGCGCCGGTCTTTGTCGCGCGGTCCGTCACCAGTTCCAGCGCGCACATCAGCCCCTTGCCGCGAACGTCGCCGATCAGTTCATGCTTTTCCTTCAGCCAGTTCAAACCAGCCAGCAGTTCATTGCCGCGCGCGCCTGCATTGGCGGCCACGTTGAGGCGCTTGGTTTCCTTGAGCGTCGCCAGCGCCGCCGCTGCACCCACAGGGTGGCCGGAATAGGTGTAGCCATGACCGATCGTGCCGACGGTGTTCTTGTTGGCCTCGAAGGCTTCCGCGATCTTGTCGGCGATCATCACCGCACCGAAGGGATAATAGCCGTTGGTAATCGCCTTGGCGGTCGACATCAGGTCGGGCCTGGTGCCCCACAGGCGCGATCCCGTCCAGGCACCGGTGCGGCCAAAGGCTGTGATGACCTCGTCGGCGATCAGAAGAATGCCATTCTTGTCGCAGATGGCACGCATCAGCGGCATGAAGGTTTCGTGCGGCACCATGATGCCGCCGGCGCCCAGCACCGGCTCCATGATGAAGGCGGCGATCGTATCGGCGCCCTGGAAGGCGATCTCGTCTTCGAACTGACGACCGATGGCCGCCGCGATTTCCGCCGGATCGTCGGTGCCGAAAGGATTGCGGTAGCCATAGGGAGCCGCCAGGTGCGAAACGCCCGGGAGCAGCGGCTCGTAGTTGCGACGGTTGTTGGCATTGCCGTTGACGGACGCACCGCCGAAATGGGTCCCATGATAGCCTTTCTTCAGCGCCACGAATTTGGTGCGCTCCGGCTGGCCATTGACCTTGTGGTACTGGCGGGCAAGCCGCAGGCAGGTCTCCACGGAATCCGAGCCGCCCGAGGTGAAGAAGGATCGGCTGAGGCCGTCTTCCTTGAACCACTCAGCCAGTTCGTAAGACAGTTCGATCAGCGGCGGATTGGTGGTGCCGCGAAAGGCGGAATAATAAGGGAGTTCCTCGAGCTGGTCACGGATGGCCTGTTTGATCGGATCGCAGGAATAGCCGAGGTTGACGTTCCAGAGCCCCCCGACGCCATCGAGCACCGTCTTGCCGTCGATATCGGTGATTTCAACACCGGAAGCCGCCCTGATGATGCGCGGCGGATTGGCCAACATGTCGGCCGGGTGCGCCATCGGGTGCCAGACATGACGGGCGTTGTTTTCGGTCAGAAAATTGGTTTCGCGCATATCGCAGTCCTCTTCGTTCAAAGTCCAAGCATGGAAAGGGCGCGGGCATAGCCGTCAGCGGGCCGGGTAACGTCGAAATGGACGTTGGGAAGCTTGACGACGTCGGCGCCCTCAATGTTCTTCAACTGATCGTCGACGAAGACGCAGGCTTCGCGCGGAAGCCCGACCTCGGCGATCACCTGTTCATAGGCGCGCGCATCCGGTTTCAGGATCTTGGTGTAGGTGGCATCGACGATAACGTCGAAGAAATCGATCAGCGGGAAACGCTTGCGAAATTCGACACCGTAGAAAAGATCGAGTTCATTCGAAAGGATGGCGAGCCGCAGGCCGGCGGCCTTGGCGCGGGTGATGGCGTCTGCCGCTTCCGGACGCAGCACGAGATCGGCATCGGCGCCGCGCGCCCGCTGGACGAAGGTCTTCATGTCGGTCCAATCCTCACCGACCAGCCGGCCGACTTCCGCGGTCCGTGTCATCCAGTAGTCGCGTTCGGTGATCTCACGGTTCTGCATCGATACCCAGAGTGGATCGGTCGTTGTGTCGAACGGACCGCGCCAGGTGAGTGTGCCGGCGGCAAGGCCAAGCGCCCGCTCGGTGACGTCGTGCGTTTCGAACAGCGTGCGGGTGACGACGCCGCCGAAATCGAGGATGAGTGCGCGATCACCTGTCATGGCCTGCCTTCCGGGATGATGCCCTGTGCAACCCACGCATCGAATACGGCGAGGGCTTTTGTGGAGAATTGAGGGGAATTGATGTGACCATCGACCTCATGCAGGGCGACGGATGGGGGGAGGGCCAGGCGCATCGCATCGATAAAGGCTGAAAGGCCTACCGGATCATGCAACGGTTCACCCGGCTGGTCCCATTCCTGTATGCCTTCGAGCGGCAGGATCAGGGCGACCGGCGCCTGCGCGCCGCCAAGCTTTTCTCCGATCAGGGCAGCCGTTGCCCGGCGTCCTTCAGGCGAGGTGGTGACCGAGCCGATCAGCCGGTTGTGTGCGTGATAAGGTCGGTCGGCAAGTGCTGCCGGCAGCGGCTGCCATGCGGGCAGGTCCACCATATCGACCGCGCCGGGCGCGACGATCTGCGGTATGCCGGAGCGGCCCGCATTTTCCATGCGGTCAGGACCGGAGGTGACCACGGTGCCATTCTGGTGGTTGACGACTTCCTGCATGCAGAAGTCGAACACCGCGGCAAAGCCTTTCTGCGCGGCAATCGCCTCGAAGGCCCGTCCGCCCATGCCGGTCGAGTGGAATACTGCGACCTCATAGCCGCGCTTTTCGAGCTCCGGCTTCAGGTGTTTCATGTATTTGAGGCAGGTGGAACCGAGGGAGGTCATTCCGATCAACGGCCGGTCCGCCTTGGGCTTCCTGCTGGAGCGGGCAGCCCCGACGACGGCGCCGCAGGCCTGGGAAAGCACGGCGCGGCAGATATCATTCAATCCGTAAAGTCCGCCGGCCCAGAGTATCATCATCAGGTCCGGGGCGATRCGCTCCGGCGGCACGAGATGCGAATAGGCAATCGTCGAGACCACGAATTTGGGAACGCCGAGCGGCAGGGCGGCCGCCACGTCAAGCGCAAGGTCCGTACCCATGGAGCCGCCGAGAACAATGATGCCATCCGCCTTTCCGGTCGCATGCAACGTTCCGACGAGAGCCGCAGCGCCGGTCGACATCAGCGCCATTGCTGAATTTTCGTCGCCGCTGTTAATGATCGCTTCGATCGAGGTTCCCGCCGACTTGGCGATGTCGTGCCGGGAATAGTCAGGTGTGTAAGGCGGATCTGACAAGATACTGACGTCGACCATGACCGGTTCTGCGCCGGCATCGCGGATGATGCCTGCCATGAACTGAAGCTCGTCGGATTTGGTGTCGCCGGTTCCAATCAGAAGGATGCTGAGTGGACGTGATTGTTCTGGCGACGGCTCTGCTGGGCTCATTCAACCGGTCCTCTTTGTTTGCATTTTTGTTCCCGAAGGCCGCTCCGGCCCGTAGTATTTTTCTGAGATGCGTTTGGCTGTGTCGACGACGGCTGCGCCGAAGTTTGCCAGTGTGGCGGCGCGCGCGCGCGCCAGCGGCGCCGCGATGGTGATGGAGCCGATCGGTTGACCGGCCGGCGAAAGAATGGGAGCTCCGGTGCTGACGACGCCGACCTCGAGACCCTGGCTGCTGATCGAAAATCCGCGCGCGACCGTTTCGTCTATCATTTTGCGGACGGCGGCCGGATCGGTCACGGTGTGCTCGGTAAAAGCGTCCAGTGGCTGCGACAGGGCCGACTCGATGTATTTCTTATCTGAGAAAGCCAGATAGGCGAGGCCCGACGCCGTAGCGTGGAAAGGCAGGCGCGTGCCGATCTCGACGATGACCCGGTGCGCGCGCGGTGAGTCCTCGACGTGGATCGTTGAAAGTGTGCTGCCGCTGAATTCGGCGAGATGAACAGTTTCCTCAGACTTTTCAGCGAGCTCCCTTACGAAGGGGATGGCGACCCGCAGGAACGGATAACGCGCCTCGCGAATCCGCGCCAGGCGAACCGGCGCTGAACCGATCCGGTATCTGCGCGTGTCCGGATCCTGCTCAACGAAGCCATGCTTTTCCAATTCGACAAGCAGGCGGCGGGCCGTCGCCTTGTCGAGGTCGCAGAGACGGGCGATATCCGTCAATCCCGCTTCGTGGTTGAGTTGCGACAGGCTGTCCAGCAAGGACAGTGCTTTTCCGACGGTGCTCATGCGGTCTCCTCTTTTTGTCCGGTCGCCGTTCGATACCGGTTGGTGTTACGGGCACCTGTCTGGGTCATCATCGTCGATGTCCGGTCCTCCATGCCGGCCAAACTACTTAACATGCGAAATAACTTGACAGGTGTAGCCGTTATTTGCAAGTCTATATTTGAAGCAATGGTTCAATATATGAACCATATGCGCTGACCTGCGCGCGGCCAAGAGCAAAAGAAAAAACGCGGCAGATTAGTCCGGTTCGAAATGACGGCGATTTGGGAGGACGCGTTTTCCCGGAGCGCAATCGGATAGTTGCAACAAGGGGAACTTGAGCAAAATGGACAATCAATTCTCAACAGGCGCAGGTGAAAACCAGCTGCGCAAGAACAGTCTCGGCGTCGGCGCCGTGACATTTCTGGTGGTTTCGGCCGCAGCGCCGCTGACGGCGGTCGCTGGCGGCGTGCCTCTGTCGATGATGCTCGGCAATGGGCCGGGCATCCCGCTGACCTTTCTGCTGGTCACGGCGATCCTCGTACTGTTTGCGGTCGGCTACGTCGCCATGGCGCGCCACATCCGCAATGCCGGTGCCTTTTATGCCTATACCGCCCAGGGTCTCGGCGGCATGATGGGCGGTGCAGCCGCCCTCATTGCCATCCTTGCCTACAATGCCATGCAGATTGGCGTTTTCGGTCTCTTCGGTGCGGCAACCGCAGGGTTCTTCGCGGGCATCGGCCTTGAATTGCCATGGTGGGTCTGGACCTATATCGGCATCGCCGTCGTCGCGGTCTTCGGCTATCGGCGCGTTGACCTGTCGGCTAAGATATTGACGGTCCTCGTCATTCTTGAATATGTCGTCGTGCTGGTCATCGACGCCGCTATCTTGCTCAAGGGCGGTGACAGCGGCATCTCGGCCGTACCCTTCACGCCCGCCGCCTTCATGAGCGGAACGCCGGCAATCGGCATTCTCTTCTGCTTTGCAGCGTTCATCGGCTTCGAAGCAACCACGATATACAGCGAGGAAGCCCGCGAGCCGCACAAGACCGTGCCGCGCGCGACCTATATCTCTGTCCTTATTATCGGCCTCTTCTACATGCTGACCTCGTGGCTGATGGTCAACGGCGCCGGCGCCGATAAGCTCGTTCCCGAACTGCAGGGCCTCGCCGATCCTACGACCTTCCTCTTCGGCCTTGCCGAACGCTATGTCGGTCACTGGATCGTCCCGGTCATGAACGTACTCTTCATCACCAGCCTGTTTGCCGGCGTGCTCGCCTTCCACAATGGCGTCGCCCGCTACATGTATGTCGCCGGCCGCGAAGGTCTGCTGCCGAAGTCTGTTGGGGTCACCCACCCTGTCTTCCAGAGCCCGCATGTCGGTTCGGTGATCCAGACGATTGTTGCCGCTCTCGTCATCGCGCTCTTCGCCTTTACGGGGCAGGATCCCGTGCTTGCCCTCTTTTCGTGGCTCACTAATGTCGGCACGCTTGCCATCATTCTGCTGATGGCCTTCACCGCATTCGCCATCGTCGCCTTCTTCAGCCGCAATCCCGGCCTCGAGGGCAATGTTCTCGTGACCAAGATCTTGCCGGTGATCACCGGCATCATCCTGCTGGGTCTAGTCTACTATATCACGGTGAATTTCGGCGCGATCGCCGGCGCAAGCGGTGTGCTCGCCGTGCTTCTGCCGGGGCTGGTGGTGATTGCCGCCATTGTCGGCTTGATGGCAGCTGCCCGTCTGAAGTCGGAAGATGCTGCCGGTTTTGCCCGGCTCGGCGCCGGACAGGAAGCCTGACATATCTGGATCATGATGGCGGACGCCGGTCCGCCATCTCTTTCGTAAGGAGATTGAGATGCAGGACAAGATCGACCAACTCCGCTCGAGCGTCGTCTCGCCGCAATCGCTGTTCATTGGCGGCGAGTGGCGTACACCTTTAAGCGGCGCGACAATGGATGTCATCTCGCCGATCGAGGGATCGAAATTGACAACTATCGGCGATGCCGGGGCGGCGGATGTCGATCTCGCCGTTAGGGCTGCGCGCACCGCTTTCGAGAAGGGCGCGTGGTCGAAGGCAGCGCCCGGCGAGCGCAAGAAAATCCTGTTCCGGATCGCCGAACTGATCGAGCGTGATGCGCTGGAATTGGCGGTTCTCGGCGTGCGCGACAACGGTACGGAAATCAGCATGGCACTGAAAGCCGAGCCCGGCAGCGCCGCCGCCACCTTCCGCTATTACGCCGAAGCCCTCGACAAGGTCTACGGCGAAATTGCACCCACCTCCGAAAGCGTTCTCGGCCTCATTCACCGCGAGCCCGTCGGCGTCGTCGCCGCTATCGTGCCGTGGAATTTCCCGATGATGATCGGCGCCTGGAAGATCGCGCCGGCGCTGGCAGCCGGCAACTCGGTGGTGCTGAAGCCCGCCGAAGGCGCATCGCTCAGCCTTCTGAAACTGGCGGCGCTGTGTGCTGAAGCCGGCTTGCCGGAGGGAGTGCTCAATGTTGTCACCGGCCGCGGCACGGTCGCCGGAGAGGCGATCGGCCTGCATGGCGATATCGATGTTCTCGTCTTCACCGGCTCCGGCGGCGTCGGCCGCCGGCTGCTCGAATATTCGGCGCGCTCCAACCTGAAGCGGGTCTATCTCGAACTGGGCGGCAAATCGCCCAACATCGTCTTCGCCGATGCGCCGGACCTCGAACTGGCCGCCAAGGTCTCGGCATTCGGCATCTTCAGAAACTCGGGACAGGTCTGCGTTGCCGGGTCGAGACTCCTGGTCGAGCGGTCGATCCACGAAGCCTTCGCAGAACGGATCTCAGCCATTGCCGAAAAGATAAAGGTTGGCGATCCGCTGTTGCTCTCGACCGAATCCGGCGCCATCTCCAGCGAGATCCAACTCGAGAAGGACCTCGGTTTCGCCGCCCAGGCGCTGTCCGAAGGTGCAAGACTGAGGACCGGCGGCGGCCGTATTCTTCAGGACACCGGCGGTTTCTACATGCAGCCGACCGTTTTCGACGTGACGCCGCAGATGACGCTGGCCAGAGAGGAGGTTTTCGGACCGATCCTCTCCATCATTCCCTTCGATGACGATGCAGAGGCAATCAGCATTGCCAATGCCACGCCTTATGGCCTCGCTTCAGCCGTGTGGACCAGCAACCTGTCTCGCGCCCATCGCATGGTGCGGGGGGTCAAGGCCGGCGTCGTCCACGTCAATACCTATGGCGGCGCCGACAACACCGTGCCGCTCGGCGGCATCCGCCAGTCGGGCAACGGCCACGACAAGTCGCTACACGCCATGGAAAAGTATCACAATCTGAAAACGGCATGGATCCAGCTCTAGCTTGGTCGAACACTTTGCCGAGAGCAGGGGTCGCAGTTGAAATGTCGGACGCATCTGAAGTTGAAGCTTCCGCGCGCAGCCCATTCGCTGTCAGCTGCAACGTGGCTGACAGCGAATACCTTCAACCTCCGAAGCTGCCAAGTTGCGTCGGGACATGAACATAATTCCGGTCAAAATACAGTAATGCGTTGCCGTCGGGACGGGATCGGATGCCGGCGATCCGCCCGATGAAAATGTGATGGCTGCCGACAAGTCTTGCCTCGGACAGCTCGCAATCAAATGAGACGATCGCATCCGCGAGAGCATCCGTACCTGAAGGCATTGCGACCCAATCCGCAGAGGCGTAGCGCGCCTCCATATCGGCGGTTGCTCCGGCGAATTTCCCGGCTAGCTCTCTGTGGTCGTGACTTAATACGTTCACGCAGAACCGGTGGTTTTCCAGAAACAGTGCAGTTTGGGCGGATCGGCTATTCATGCAGACGAGCAGCGTCGGCGGCTCATCCGTCACGCTGCACATGGCCGTGGCGGTGAACCCGCCGCGACCGGCGGGACCATTGGTGGTGATGACGTTGACCGGCGCGCAAACGCGCGCCATGGCGTTGCGGAACTCGGTTTTGGAAAAGGCCTCCTCCATGGTCGCCTCCTATTCAGCAGCGGACTTGAACTGGTCTGCATTGCCGATCGGCGGCAACCAGGTGTCACCGGTCCAGCCGTTTTCGTCGTAGTCGCTCATGCAGGTATCGACCAAGGCCTCCATTTCGCGCAACCGTCCGCCACGCTCGGCCCCCTTCAACACTTGAAGCCGGACTTCTTCCGGCGCTCCGGCATAGTTCAATTCGTAGAGCGCATGCCGTCCGCCGAACTCGGTTCCGGTTGCGTCCCACAACAGCTTCATGATCTTGATGCGTTCGATATGGCCCATGTCGTTGGAGCCGCGCACATACTGGCCGAGATAGCGGTCGATCTCCGGATTGCCGAAATCCTTGGCCGAGGACGGCAGGTAGATCAGTCCCGAGGCGACGACCTTGCGGACCGTCTCGATGACGCGGGGATAGGCTTCCGACATGAAAGTGCGATAGGCGAGAGCCGCCTCCAGATTGGGCAGCACTGCGCCGTTCGCCCAGTGGATCGGATTGTAGGCCATGGCGTTGGAGAAGCTCCAGAACATGTGGCGCAACGCGATGACTTCACCAAGTGCGGCCTGATTGCCGCGGAAGGCATCGCCGCCGGTCGCCCGCAATGCCTTGGCGAGCAGGCCCGCCAGGAAGTCGAGTTTGACGGCGAAACGCGTGCAGCCCTGGAAGCAGTAGCCGTGCATGAAGCCGGAAGCGGGATGGAAGGACAGGATCTTCGGCGCATCGCGCAGGACCAGCACGTCCTCCCAGGGGATGAAGACGTTGTCCAGAACCAGGATGGCATCGTTCTCATCGAAGCGGGAAGAGAGCGGGTAGTCGAACGGCGTGCCGACACGATTTGCCGTTTCCTCATAGGAGACGCGGCAGAACATCTTGATGCCGGGCGCATTCATCGGGACGATGAACATCACCGACAGCGACGGGTCTTCCGTGACCGTCGCCGAGCTCTGTGCCAGGAAATTGTAGTGCGTCAAAGCAGAGGACGTCGCCACAACCTTGGCGCCCGAGACGTAGATGCCGGCGTCGGTTTCCTTGGTGATATGAACGAATACGTCTTTTACGGCATCCGCCGGCTTGTGGCGGTCGATCGGCGGGTTGACGATCGCGTGGTTCATGAAGAGAGCCGCTTCCTGGGCACGCTTGTGCCAGGCGAGTGCATTGTCCTTGAAGGGACCGTACCAGTCGGCATTGGCGCCCAGCGTATTCATCAATGCTGCTTTGTAGTCGGCGGTTCGGCCCATCCATCCATAGGACATGCGGGCCCAGTCGGCGATCGCACCCTGTTGAGCGACGAGATCGGCGGAGGACTTTGCGACACGGAAATATTTGTGGGTGTAGCCCCCAGAGCCGGTGTCGGTCGGCGATGTCAACCGTTCCTTGGTCTTTTCCGCATGCAGCGCATCGTAAAGCCTGGCGAGCGAGCGGGCGGAATTGCGCATCGAGGGATGCGCGGTCACGTCCTTGACACGCTCACCATTGATGTAGACCTCCCGCCCGTCACGCAGGGATGCCAGATATTCCTCACCGGTGAAGGGCCGCTTGGTATCGGCCCGGAAATCTTCTGATCGCATGTCGTCCTCCCTTGATGTGAGACAAATGCTAGTCCTTGCGTTCGCCTTCCACCATGGACAGAATAGGGAAATCACTTGTACTTTTTACGGCGGCCAGCATGAACGACATCGTCCCAAGTTTCTTTGTCTACGGCGAACCGGATCGCCCTTTGGAGATCGGATTTCTTCATGTCGAAACGGTGATGGCGCGAGCAAATCTCCATTCCGGCCAGGTTCGGGCCCATAAACATGATCGGATGATGCAGGTCACGTTCTGGACCAGCGGCAGCGGATCCTATTTCATAGAAGATCAACGTTTGGACTTTTTGGCGCCTGCCGTCAGCTTCGTGCCGAGCGGCGTCATCCACGGCTTCAACGTCGATCCGCTTGTTTCAGACGCGGTCGTCGTGTCGATCGCAGACAGTCTGCTGCCGTCGATCGCCGGTCAGACGACGCTGCCGCTGGATCGCCCGGTGATGGTGACGGGGCAGGGCGCGGAAGCGTTCTGGGAGAGACTTCGGCGGACCATGCAACTAATTCTGGAGGAGTACTCCGAGGGGAGAGGCCAGGCCGATACGATCCTTTCACCATTGGTTGCCGCCATGCTGACCCAGATCCGACGCCTGGCGTCCGACGCGCCGACGCTGGCACAATCGCCACAACGCCTGCTTGCTGGTGACCTTCGACGGCTGATCGACCGGCATTTTCGCGAGAACTGGCCGGTTGCGCGCTACGTTTCGAGCCTCGGCACCACGCCGCATCTTCTTGCCAAGGCCGGGCACATGGCATTCGGCCAGGGCGTCAAGGACATGATCGCCGAGCGTCGCCTGCTCGAGGCCAAGCGGCTGTTGCTTTTCACCATCCGATCGCTCGAGGACATAGCCTACGAGGTGGGCTTGAAGGATGCCGCTTATTTTTCGCGCTTTTTCCGCGCGCGGACCGGTATGCCGCCCAGTGAATGGCGGCGGCAAAACATAGCTGGTGAGAAGAGTCGGGATGACGGACTCTAGTTAACATGTGAAATATATTGACAGGGCGATCGATCTTCGACACTCTTTCAGTTTACCGGTCTCAGGTGTTGCCGCCTTTTTGCGCTTGTGGGAGAGTCGCGCGAGACGGACATGTCGTTGACTGACACTGTTGGGAGGCAGAGTTGGAGCTCTTGAACAATCAGGCCCTGATGCAACACGCATGGGCAACCGTTCCCTATGATCAATGGACCAGTGATCTCCAATCGATCTGCGGCAACTTCAATCCGAAAGCAATGGAGAGCGGCAAGGCCGTAACGGGGGCAGCCCGGCGTATCGATGTCTGCGGTATGGAGTTCGCCCATGTTTCCAATGATCTCGATCGCGTCCATCGAGATTGGGATGACATTCGCCGCGACGCCAACGAACACCTTTTTCTCATCATGCAGCTCGAAGGGTCCTGTGGTCTCGAGCACGTCGGCCTCCAGGCAGTCCTGGATGTCGGTGATTGCATTCTCGTCGACTCGACCCGGCCCACGACATTCCATTTCGGTGGACAGTTCAGCAATCATCTGTCGCTGCATTTGCCACGCCAGATCATGTATGCCGAAAGCCCGATCGATTTCGACATCGCCCGCAAACTCGAGGCCTTTGACCCGATGGCAATGATGCTGCGTGCGCTGGTGGCGAAGATCATGTCCAATTCGGCATCGGATGCCGCGTCCGCCAATCTGCGGCACCTGATGTTCAATGCGACGCGACAGGCCTTCGTCTCAAACGGCGACGCCATGTCCGCTCTCAACGACAGCGCTTCGCGGCGGCTGGAAATGGTCGACATACTGATCGACCGACACCTGACCGAGAGCGATCTCAGCGCCAAGTGGCTGGCGACACGGATCGGGGTATCCATCCGCACGTTGCAGCAGGATTTTCAAGGTATCGGCATGACCTGCACCACGGTCATCCGTGACAAGCGGTTGCGCCTTGTGCGTGAAAAGATTGCGCAGATCAAAGATCAAAGAAGCCCAAGGACGATCGCGGAAGTCGCCTATTCGGCCGGCTTCAATGATATTTCCTATTTCAATCGCAGCTTCAAGGATCTGTTCGACTGCGCGCCGACCGATCTGCTCAGGCCGGYGACATCAACCGCACAATAGTGCGGTTTGAATACTTGATGAGCCGACGGCCTGTTGCGTTTCAAACCAAGTCGCGGCGCGCTCCTGCCCAAGACGGCTTTCTTCTGCCCCGTCATACTCCTTCCAAAGCTCAGGGAGGAGCCAATCGTGAAGCAGTACAGTCTGTTCATCGGCGGAGCACGCATCGAGACCGCAACCTATGCCGACGTTCGCAACCCATCGACCGGCGAAGTCGTCGGTCAGATGCCGCTGGCGACGGCGGCGGATCTCGACCTTGCCGTTGCCGCCGCCTCAGTCGCCTTTCGCACTTGGAGCCAGGCGTCGGAAGAAGAGCGCCAGGCCGCCTGTCGCGCCATTGCCGAAAAGATCGCAGCCAATGGCGAGGAACTTGCACGCCTTTTGACGCTGGAGCAGGGCAAGCCTCTCAATGGTCTCGGTTCCCGGTTTGAAATAGGTGGTGCACTTGCGTGGACACGCCATACGGCAGAGCTGAATCTGCCCATCGAAATTCTGCAGGACGACAATGAAGGACGTGTCGAATTGCATCGCAAGCCGATTGGCGTCGTCGGTTCGATCACACCCTGGAACTGGCCGGTGATGATCGCTTGCTGGCATATCGTGCCAGCGGTGCGAGCCGGCAATACGGTCATCATCAAGCCCTCGCCGCTGACACCACTTTCGACGATCCGTCTTGTCGAGATCATGAATGAAGTGCTGCCGCCCGGCGTCGTCAATGTCATCACCGGCGAAAACAGCATTGGTGCAGCACTTTCCGCCCATGACGGCATCGCCAAGATGACCTTCACAGGCTCGACCGAGACCGGCAAGAAGGTCATGGCTTCGGCTGTCGCGACGTTGAAGCGCCTGACGCTCGAGCTTGGCGGCAATGATGCCGGTATCGTTCTTCCCGATGCCGACCCTGCACAGATCGCCGAGGGCCTGTTCTGGGGAGCCTTCATCAACAACGGCCAGACCTGCGCAGCGCTGAAGCGCCTTTATGTGCACGACAGCATTTATGAAGACGTCTGCGCACGGCTTGCCGACTACGCCGGCAGGATCGTGATCGGCGACGGCCTTGACGAAACCAGCATTCTTGGCCCGGTCCAGAACGAAATGCAGTTCAACAAAGTTCGCGAACTTGTCGATGATGCGCGCGCCAATGGCGGCCGAATTCTCGCCGGCGGCACGCCGATCGATCGGCCGGGTTACTTCTATCCGATCACGCTTGTTGCCGACGTCGACCATGGTGTTCGTCTCGTCGACGAAGAGCAGTTCGGGCCGGCACTGCCGATCATTCGTTACACCGATATCGATGAGGTCATCGCCCGCGCCAACACCAATCCCGCCGGGCTTGGCGGCTCTGTCTGGTCGGCAGACGCCGAAAAAGCTAAGCGCTACGCAATGCAGCTCGAATGCGGCTCGGTCTGGATCAACAAGCACGGCACGATCCAGCCGAACGCGCCCTTCGGCGGCGTCAAACAATCGGGCATCGGTGTCGAGTTCGGCTCCGAAGGGCTGAAGGAATTCACCACGATCCAGACGGTGTTGAGCTGAGCCATGGCGAACTTCGACTATATCATCGTCGGTGGCGGATCGTCCGGCTGTGTGCTGGCAAACCGGCTCTCCGAGAACCCGGAAAACAAGGTCCTGCTGATCGAATCCGGTCGGCGTGACACCGATCGCTGGATCCATGTTCCAGCGACCTTCTTTAAGGTTCTCGGCAAGGGTGTCGACATTCACCCCTATGCCTCCGAGCCGGAGAAGGGCCTCAACGGCCGCCCTTGCATTACCCCGCAGGGAAACGTGCTCGGCGGTGGCAGTTCCGTCAATGCGATGATCTACATCCGTGGCCACAGGAACGACTACGATACGTGGTCGCAGATGGGGTGTCACGGCTGGTCCTACGACGATGTGCTGCCGGCTTTCCGATCGCTTGAGAATAACGAGAGCCTCAGTGGCGAATTTCATGGCCGCAGCGGCGGCCTGCACGTCTCGAACCCTCGTCACCGCCATCCGCTGAGCGAAGCCTTCATTCAGGCAGCCACGGAAGTCGGCATTCCGTATAATCCCGACTTCAACGGTGCAGACCAGGAAGGCGTCGGGTTCTATCAGAGTACGACTTACCGGGGGCGTCGTTGGAGTTCCGCGCAGGCGTTCCTGCGCGACGCGGAGATAAGGCCGAACGTCACGATCCTGACCGAACGCAAGGTCGCCCGCATCCTGTTCGAAGGTCGGCGGGCGACGGGTGTCGCGTTGCAGGATGGCACCATATTCACCGCTACCAAGGAAATCGCCCTGACGGCGGGTGCGATCGCGACACCCAAGATCCTGCAGCTTTCGGGCATTGGCGAGGCCGAGCATCTCCGCTCTCACGGCATCAATGTGGTGGCCGACCTGCCGGGCGTCGGCGCAAACTATCAGGATCATCTCGAAGCGCCGGTTCAAGGCGAAACGCACGAGCCGATCTCCATCCTCGGGCATGACAGTGGGATTCGCGCCGCCGGACACATGGCGCGCTACCTGCTGTCGCATCGTGGCCTGCTTTCATCGAACGTCGTCGAATGCGGTGGTTTCGTCGATACGGCGGGCACCGGCCAGCCGGATGTTCAGTTCCATGTCCTGCCGGTTCTTGTGGGCTTCGTCGACCGCGATCCCGAACCCGGTCATGGTCTCAGTATCGGCCCCTGTTACCTTCGGCCGCGCTCGCGCGGCACCATTCGTCTCAGAAGCGCCGACCCGAATGACAGGGCGGAGTTCAACGCCAATCTCCTCTCGGACCCGGCCGACCTCGATACGTTGGTGCGCGGTGTCGAGACAGCGATCCGCATTCTGGATGCGCCAGCACTTGCGAAGCTTATCAAGCGACGCGTCCTGCCGAAACCGGGGGTCGAAAGTGATCCCGCGGCATTGCGAGACTACATCCGCCAGACCGCCAAGACCGTTTTCCATCCGGCGGGCACGGCGCGCATGGGGCGAGCTGACGATCCGATGGCGGTTGTCGGGGCCGATCTGAAAGTGCGCGGCGTCGAGGGTCTGAGGGTATGCGACGCGTCGGTGATGCCGACGCTGGTATCGGGCAACACCAATGCTCCGGTGATGATGATTGCGGCGCGCGCGTCCGCCTTCATGACAGGCAAGGCGATCGCCGGCTGAGGCAGAGATTCCACGATGGAAGACGTTCGCGGGGAGTGCGGACAATAACGGAAACTGGAGGAGGAAACGATGAGAATAGATATGAGGGGGCTGGTGGTCGGCCTCGGCCTGATGCTGCTTTCGGCATTCAGTGCTCATGCCGCTGCGTCCTGCGGCGACAATACCGGCAAAGCCGCGACCGGTGAACCGATTGTCATCGGTGCGATCACCGGCAAAACCGGTCCGGACGATTTTTCGAATTCAACCAGGGCGGCCAAGGCCTATTTCGACTGCTTGAACGCCAATGGCGGGATCAAGGGGCGGCCGGTCAAATATCTGGTCGAAGACGATCAGTGGAATCCTGAGACGGCCGCTCAGCTGGCCGCCAAGCTCGTCAACGACGAGAAGGCAGTGCTGATGGTCGGCAATTCGAGCTTTGTCGAATGTGGCGCAAACGCGGATTTCTACAAGAAGTCCGGCATTCTCGTCGTCGCTGGCGTCGGCGTTCCTCGCGAGTGCTTCTTTGCCGAAAACTACGCCGCGACGAATGCCGGACCGCGCGTCTCCACGCTGGGCGCCATGGGCTACGCATTGGATCAGCTCAAGGCAAAGTCGGTCGTTTGCATCGGTCCGAACATCCCGAACGTCGGTACATGGTCCTGCGACGGCATTAAGTCCCTAGCCAAGGAAAAAGGCTTCACGGCGGAAACGATCCTGATGGATCCCGGTACGGCCGACTCGACCTCGATCATCCTGCAGGCGGCGGCTTCCAAGCCTGATGTCATTATCCTCGGCCTTCCCAAGGGCGTCACAATCCCGCTTCTGACCGCGGCCGAAGAACAGKGGCTCAACCAGACCATCAACTTCCTGAGCGCGGCATCGGCTTATGACCTTTCGGTGCCCGGTACAATTGGCGCAGGCTGGGATGGTAATTTCTATGTCAACATGGAGTTCAACGATCTCGAGGCCGCGACGCCCGACAATCAGAACTGGCTTGCCGTCATGGACAAATATGGTCAGCCGTCCGATCCGCGCGACACGTTCGCCCAGGCCGGATATCTTGCCGCCCGGATTGCCGAGAAGGCACTGATGTCACTTGATCCCAAGGACATCACCCGCGAAAGCACCAGTGCCGCCATCCGGCAGGTCAAGGGCTTTGCCAGCGATATTTTCTGCGCGCCTTGGTATTTCGGCGATGGTCAGCCGCGCCACAATGCAAATTCAACGACGCGCATGGCAGTCAGCGAAGGCGGCAAGTGGAAGGTGATTTCCGATTGCGCGCCATCGCCCGATCCGGAGTTGGCCGACATCCGCGCCTTTGAAAAGAGCGCCGGAATAGCTCCATAAATTGAGGCATCACGCATCATCCCGTGGTCCGGGCCACGGGATACGCTGCCCGCCGTCTCTTCGGCCGCACATCGGAATCCGCTCATGACCTTTTTACCATTTCTGATATCGGGTCTCGGAATTGGGGCCGTCTATGCCCTCTCAGGCGTCGGCCTTGTCATCCTCTTTCGGGCAACCGGGGTCCTTAACTTCGCCTTCGGCGCGTTTGGTGCTATCGGCGCGCATTGCGCCTGGCAGCTTCTCGAATGGAAAATGCCGCTTTCCGTGGCCATCCTCGCGGCCGTCGTCGTGTCCACGGCGATCAGCTTTCTCTACGGGCGGATCTTTGCGCCTATGCTATCGCATCGCGATACGGTCGTGCGCGCCGTCGGGACCTTGGCGCCGGCCTTGGTGCTGATCGCCCTGATGGGAATTATCTGGGGTGAGCTGCCGCGTCGCCTGCAGTTTCCGACCGACCAGATGTTCATTTCCCTCTTCGGTGTTCGCCTGACCTATACGCGCATCATCGCCATCCTGCTTGCTGTGGTGATGGTTGGCTCGATCACACTGCTGCTCAATCGGACGCGCCTCGGCCTTGACATGCGAGCCTTGGCCAACGACCGCGACCTGAGCGCAATTCTCGGTGTTCGCATTCTCTACACAGAAACGGCGGCATGGGTCATTACCGGCATTTTTTCCGGTTTCGCCGGCCTGCTGCTTGCCGACCTCGTCCGCCTCCAGGGCACGTTCCTGACTTTGCTGGTGATCCCAGCGATCGCGGCGGCAATTCTCGGCCAACTGCGCTCGCTTTGGGAAACGGCTGTCGCTGGGCTTCTGATCGGCATTGCCGAAGCTGCGCTCACCCCGGTCGGCTGGATCTCACCCTATCGCGCCGCCGCACCTTTCATTATCGCGCTCGTCGCGGTGACGATCTTGGGGAGTACGGCCAAGGCCGTATTGAAGGACCGATGATGACTTCGCAACAGACGATACAGGCATTACCGGAGCGCGTTCCGGTGGCCCGCTTTCCCAAACAGCTTCTTCAAGTYCCCGCGACGATGGCTCTGTTTGCTGCCGTGGTCACGTGTCTTGCCAATTCCTACTGGCTGTCGGCCGCAACGTCGGCGGTGGCGCTGTCGCTCTCGGTGGCGGGGCTGGCGATCCTCTATGGGCAGCTCGGCCTGGTCTCGCTCTGCCAATTCGCGCTCGTTGGGGTTGGCGGGTGGGTAACGCTTCGTGTCGGCCACGCCTTTCACCCGCCGTTCGAATTCAGCCTTCTGGCCGGAGGCATCGTCGCTTCCGTGGTCGGCCTTGCCTTCGGCTTGCCGGCGCTGCGCTTGAGGGGGCTTTATCTTGCCCTGGTCACGCTGATGCTCGCGGGGGCGTTTCAGATCATCATCAGCGCCTGGGGCTTTCCCGACGGCGGCAGCGGTTTTCTCGGCCGCGCCGACGGTTCCGGCCGTGCCATGCTCCCCCGGCCTGAAATCGCCGAGGGAGCCGTCGGCTATTTCCTCTATGTTTGCCTTGCCGCGACGATCGCTCTGCTGATCGCCCAATGGCACAAACTGGGACGACCCGGCCGCGCCTGGGCTCTGATCCGCAAGGGCGAGACGGTCGCCATTGCAAGCGGCGTCAATGTGCTGACCTACAAGGCATGGGCATTCGCGCTCAGCGGCTTCCTCGCGGGCGTTTCTGGTGCACTGCTTGCCGGAAATGTCGGACAGCTCGATGGTCGTGCGTTTGGCGCCTTCGAAAGCCTGAACCTCTTCGCCCTGGCGATCGTCGGAGGCGTCTACAACTGGTACGGAGCGCTGATTGCCGGGCTGCTGCTGCGGGCGGTGCCGGCACTGCTGACCGATCTCGGGATCGATGGATATGTGACCATCGGTATTTTCGGCGTCGCTCTGTTCCAGGCATTGGCGACGGCACCATCCGGCATCGCCGGACAGATCGCCTCGCTGATCGCCCGGCTGCGATTCGGTTCGGCAAAGGAGAGGGCGCGATGATCGCCATCGACAACCTTGTCGTCCAGTTCGGCGGCGTCAAGCCGATCAATGAATTGACGGCGACGCTTGCTGCGCCAATCGCCGGTCTGATTGGCCCGAACGGTGCGGGTAAGACAACCCTGCTCAATGTTCTCTCAGGTTTCGTTAGGCCGGCTCGTGGCAGCGTCGCACTGAATGGCGAACAACTGCTCGACCTTGCACCGCTGCAGCGCGTGCGCGCCGGCCTCCGGCGGTCTTTCCAGACAGAGCAGGTCGTCGAGGATCTGACGGTGTCGGGCAATCTCGCCGCGATCGCAGATCATGTAGTGGCGCCGCTAAATCGCGCCGCGGCCATCGATGCCGCTCTTGCTTTTGTCGGCCTCCGACCGGTGACCGATAAGCTCGGCCAGTCGCTCAATCTGTTCCAGCGCCGTCTGGTCGAGCTCGGCAAATGCGTGATCGGCAATCCCAGGCTCATCCTGCTCGATGAACCTGCCGCCGGCCTGACGGAAGAGGAGGGCGGCATGTTTCGCGAACTCGTTTTGCGCATCCCCGCCGAAGTCGGAGCGCAAGTGTTGGTGATCGATCACGACGTCGAGCTCATTCGGGCGATGTGCAGCGAGACGATGGTGCTCGATTATGGAAAGCTGCTGGCGCTGGGGCCGACGGAAGCGGTGCTTGCCGACCCGAACGTGCGTTGCGCCTATCTGGGGGAATTCTGATGGCAGCGATCTCATCCGTGGTCGTTAAAAACCTCGCCGTCGAGCGCGGTGGCAAACGGGTCATCCACGATGTCTCCTTTGCCATCAAAAGCGGAGAAATCACCGCTTTGCTGGGTGCCAACGGCGCCGGTAAGTCGAGCACCGTTATGGCGCTTGCTGGCGTCCTGCCTATCGCTGGCGGCAGAATGCGGCTCGACGCGACGTCGCTCACCGGGCTTTCTCCCGATCGCATCCGCCGGGCCGGCCTGGCGCTGGTGCCGGAGGGCCATCGGGTGCTGGGCCAGCTGTCGGTGGAAGACAACATTCTCGTTGCTGCCTTCGATGGATCGCCTTCCGCCCGTCGGGAGGGACTCGAAAGAGCCTATGAAATATTTCCCGAACTTGCCCAGCGCAAACGCCAGCTGGCTTCCGATCTCTCGGGGGGCCAGAAGCAGATGGTCGCGATGGCGCAGGCGTTTATCGCCAAGCCAGGCTTCATGGTGGTCGATGAGCTTTCGCTTGGGCTGGCGCCGGCTGTGGTCAAGCGGCTGGCGGAAGCACTAAAGATAGCAGCCCAAAACGGCATCGGCGTGCTCCTGATCGAACAGTTCGCCAACCTTGCTCTCGATCTGGCCGATCACGCGATGGTCATGGAGCGCGGCCGGCTGGTCTATGACGGTGCTTCCACGACGTTGAGGGCCAATCCCGAAATCCTGCATGGCGCCTATCTCGCCAGCTGATCTCAAGGAGAGACGATGACCTTTGCCAACGATCTTTTTACCGGCCGAACCGTCGTTATCCCCGGCGGAACATCGGGCATTGGGGCTGCGACGGCTGAGCGTTTTGCTGCGCTCGGTGCCCGGGTCGTCTGCTGCGGCCTTGGCGCCGCCGGCGGACCACGCAGCGAGCGGATCGAGAGCCGGGACATCAACGTCCTTCAGCCCGGCGCTCTCGACGATTTCTTCGCGAGCCTCAATCAGATTGATGTGCTCGTGAATTGCACCGGCGTCAGCCGCGATCGCGACGAATGGAAGAAAGAGAAGTTCGATGAGGTCATAGCAATCAACCTGACGTCCGTCATGGATTGTTGTCGCTTGGGCCGCAGCCGGATGACATCCGGTTCGTCCATCATCAACATTGCGTCCATGTATTCGACGTTCGGCGCCGCAGATCGGCCAGGTTATTCGGCCAGCAAGGGAGCGATCGTACAACTGACAAAGTCGTTGGCGCAGGAGTTTGCGGCGGAGAATATCCGCGTCAATGCCGTCGCGCCGGGCTGGATCGTAACGCCGCTGAGCCGGGCATTGTTTGCCGATGAAGTCGTTTCGGCGCCGATCAGAAACCGCATACCGGCGGGACGATGGGGCGAGGCGGCGGAAGTCGCCGACGCGATCGTCTTCCTGTCGTCCGAGGCAGCACGCTACATAACCGGCGTCTGCCTGCCGGTCGACGGCGGCTACCTGACCTCATGAGGAAGACAGCATGGAACCGGTTTTCTCATCCGTTAAAGTTGCAGGGGGAAGGGATTTTCCGAGCGTTGCCCGCAGCTTGTTCGGCAATGTGCGGCTCGATTTTCAATCGGGTGACGAAGATCAAAGCCGGCTGTTGTCGGCAATGCTCGGCACCTGCCGCCTGACGCTGCTGGAAGCCGATACGCACACGGTTTTTGGCGAGCACGTGACCCTCGGCTCGGACTCTCCCGATGCCATCAAATTGGTTTTCCAGACACATGGCTTTTCGTCCCTCAACCAAAATGGCCGTAGCGTTCCAGTCGGCGCCGGCGCGAGCATCATGTATGATCCAAGCCGTCCCTATGTGCTGACCAACAGAACGGCTGTCCGCCTGCTTCTCCTGCAATTGCCCCGTCGCGCGCTTCCAGTTCAAGCGGTCAACCGGCTGATGGAGCCGTTTGTCGCCATGCCCGAACATGCGGGGATGCAGCGCATCCTGCTTTCGCTGATGGATTCGACAATCCGGGAGATCGGCAGGTTGGACGACACGGTGCGTGCCAGCCTCGGCCAGACGATGATCGAGCTCGTTCGCACCATGATCGGCGATCCGCAGCGGGAACGATCAAGCGCCCATTCCCTTGACCTGCTGCGACGGCGTGTGAAGGACTTTGTCTCGGACCACATCTCGCGGCCCGATCTCGATGTCGGCATGATCGCGCGCCGTATGGGTTGTTCCATTCGCTACGTCTATCGTGCATTTGAGGCCGAGGGCACGACGCCGGCCGACTATATCTGGAGCCTGCGGCTGGAAAGAGCCGCATCCCGACTACGGGACGCTGCATGCCGCCCGGGCGAAATATCGGAGATTGCCTTTGCGCTTGGGTTTTCTTCGAGCGCGCATTTCTCCCGGGCGTTTCGTGGCCGCTATGCGCTTTCGCCCTCCGATTGGAGAAAGGGCGGCCCGGCGTGAATCCGCGAGGCCGCCACGCGTTTATCGCATTGCGTCCGCTACACGCAGCGTGTCGGTGAATTGTTCGAAGCGCCGGATCTTGTCGTCTGCGACGCTCCAGACGTGAACGACACGCGCCTTGAAGGACTTGCCGGTCTGTCTGTAAGTCCCGGCATAATCACCGATTCCGATCACGTCGCTGCCTGCATCCAGCAGCCGTTCCAGGGCGAACGTGTAGCCGTCGAAGGCTTCTCCGAGTGCGAAAAAAACGTTTTTGAGAACCTCTTGCGGACCGACATAGGTGCCGGCACAGGGAAAGCCATCCATTTCCGTCCATCGGCAATCGGCGGCGATGTCGGCAAGCATGCCGTCCATATCCCGGCGCGCGTTGGCGTCGTAGTGTGCCTTCACGATTTCATAGGCTGTGCGCATCGTTCTGCCTCAAACTGGTTCCTGCCCGGGGAGATAGTAGGTCATCGACGCCTTGCGGATGAAGGCGCCCGCCGGGCTGTTCTGGATATGGCCATCACCAGTGATGCCAAGGAATTTGCCTGTTGAACGCATATCCTTGAAATTGTAGAAGAATGTCGAGGCGACAGCGATCTTGAATTCGCGGAAGGTGAAGATGTACTGATCATCGTCGAACTTGTAGGTGGTCGTCAGGTCGACGTCACCGTGCCCGCGTTGCACGCCGACAAGGCATTGCCATGCATAGCGTTGCGACKACAGATAGGTATGTTCGTAGACGTGGTTCGGGCTATAGGTGAAATGCGCCCTTAGCCCGATCAGATCCCGGCTTTCGGCGGGCACCGGTCCGCTGACCGCGCCGCCTTCGAGAATACCGGGTCGGAAAATCTGCGCCACCTGCGGCTCTCCGACGGATTGCTCCTTTTCGCGAACAATCGAATAGATCGAGAGAACGCGGCGGCTGGAAACGTTCAGGATCAAGGTCTCGGCTTCTTTGGGTCGACCCGCGAAAATGACTTCGACGAAGAAGGTGTCGGGCGCAACCTCGATGACTTCGACCTTGTCGGTTGCGCTGTCATCGCCGTCCGACCATTGCACATTGTCATCGTGGAAGGTGAGTTGAAGCTTGCGTCCGTCGTCAAAGGCGATCGCGTGGGATGAGCCGGAAAGGGCATTCGTCGCCGGCAGTCGGTTCGCGTCGATCCCGTATGCGAACTGATCGTAGGTTTTCCAGTCTTTCGGATTCTGGTTCATTATTGTCTCCTCCTCAGGTGAATGCGAGCGTGGGCAGATCGACAGTCCCGGCTCCGCCGTCGACGGTCAGGATGGCGCCGTTGACCATTGCGGCTTCCGCCGAGGCCAGGAAGCAGACTGCATTGGCGACATCTTCAGGCGTTGCGGGACGGCCAAGCGGCACGTCCTTCGTCACCAGGGCATAAGCGTCCTCGATGCTCTTCAGCTTGAATTTTTCCATGATGAATTCCATCTGCTCGTCGGCCATCGCCGTCGTCACCCAGCCGGGGCAAACGGTGTTGGTCCTCACGCCGAGGCGGCCGTAGTCCCGAGCCAGCGACTTTGCCAGGCCGATGCAAGCATGTTTCATGGTGACGTAGCCTGCGGCATCCGGACCGGCAAAAAGCCCCGCTATCGAGGCAAGCACGACGATGTTGCCCTTACTCTCGATCAGATGCGGCAACGTTTCGCGCGCACTGACGAAGGCCGTGTTGAGGTTGAGCCTGATGGCCAGATCCCAGGTCTCGTCCGACATGCTGACCGTGGGGCCGACACCGTGACCCCCGGCATTGGCCACGAGAATATCCAGGCTGCCGAACTGCTCGGCGACGGCAAGAGCGGCAGCCTTCATGCTGGCGCCGTCGGCTGCATCGGCGACAACGACCGCGGCTCCGATCTCTTCGGCAACGGCGTGAAGTGGGTCCGGACGCCGCCCCACGAGCGCAACATTGCCACCCTCCAACCGAATGCGGCGCGCGACCGCCGCACCGATTCCCGTTCCCCCGCCCGTAATCAAGGCGGTCTTGTTCTTAAAGCGCATGATGTCTCCTCTCACCTTGAGGAATATCATGGCCCAAAGCGGCGGAGCCGTCGTGTCCACTTCTGCAGTAAGTTTTGACTGAGAGTGCACAGACCACGGTGAGCAGACGATGTCGATTGGCCTGCCTGCGCCGAGGCCACCATATGCGTTCCATATATAGGCGTTACGCCTCAGAGATATCCTCGAATCTCGACCAATTTTACAAGTCTCTGTGCGATCAGGCCCCCGCAACCAAACTCAGGTAGTTAGCCTAGATGAGCTGCCTCGCGGGCAAGGGAATCCGGCGTGTTTCCGGAACTCGGTTATAACAAGAACTTTGGCCTTGATATATGCGGCAAGACCGAGGTTCAAAGCATTAGGTGAAAATCACCGAGCGCCCGACACGGTCGGCCGCCAGCAACACGCGCCCAAATCCCTAGCCGAGGTAGTACCTCCCGATGGCTCTCAGATGAGGGCAATGGGTCTTCAGGGCATCGTCCGTGGCAAGCCGATCCGCACGACGATTAACGACAAGGCCGCTCCATGCCCGCTCGACCGCGTGAACCGGCAGTGACGGGCGAGCCGGACCGCCCATGCGAGTTTCGTCTTCGATCCCTTGGACCAGGCGCTTCATGATCGACGGGCCATCCATCGCGGCGGCCTCATCCATCATTCCGACAAGGACGTACAAGAGGTGTCAATTCGGTTTTCCGAGCGGCTGGCAGAGGCGGGCATCGAGCTCTCCGTCGGAAGTGTTGGCGACAGTTATGACTATGCTCTCGCCGAAACGATCAACGGCCTTTACAAGGCTGAGGTCACGCCCTTGTTATTCGGACTAGTCTCGGTTGGTGACTCCCCAACCCTATCCATCTGGTGAAGGGGGATTTGGTGTCGACTAGCGAAATGCCCCATCTTTGATTACGAAGAAGCACACGACTGAAATGGGTGTACTGCAATTGCTTCTTTCAAACTGGCATTTCCCACCAGTGCCTGTACTTTTGCTGCTCGGCGGCCTGTGGATTCTGTTTCGTGAGAAGCCAAGAACTCCGTTGACAGGGCTGGCAACTCTTCCGATCTTGGCTTTCGCTTATGCCAATGTTTTCCCGATCTACTTTATTCGGACAGGGTTTTCTATCGCCTCGACGGTCGCAGCGACGAGCTTACCTTGCCTGTTTTTGACGATAGTTTTACAGAGACTGTTGAGTGTGAAAATTGCCGGCAGAGCTGAATACTCTGATGCGAAAACCACTAAAGACGCCCTTCTAGCATTCGTGAGCGCGACAGCCATAGTCCTCGTCACAGCATACACCCCCGATCATTGCTTCACAGCGAAATGCAAACTTGGCGCGATTTTAATCGGGTCTAGCCCCTTCGCCAATTTTTGGTTCGCCAGCTTCTTCGGCGGGTTAACAACGTTAGGGTCTCTGTTAGCTCTCTACCTCGTCGTCAATCGGCGCAGTGCGCTCCGGGGATGACGAGAGCGGTTGGCCAAGTCACAAAAAGCGTGGCATCTGGCACAGATCGTCCAACGCGCTTTGTGTCTGCATGAAGCCACCCTGGAGAGCGTTTCTCTGGTCACGGTCTTCAATCGCGTGTGACGCCATTTCGATCAGTCGGAGTTGGTCCCGCACGTGGTTGGCTTTGTCGATCAGATCTACTCGATAGCTCATGGCCGTCTCCCGAAAAGATCAGCTAGTTCGGAGGCGGTGGCTCATCACACCAGCGGCGCTCGTGAATATCAAGCCACGCGCGTTGGTATCGCGCCGCACCATAGTCGAGGGAGGCAATCGGGTTTCTAGCGTGGGCGATCCGTCCTACAGCTGCTTGACCCTCGTGCTCGTCATTGGCAGCTCGAACATCGCACCGCCCTGTACGAGCCCCGCCTGCGTTTCGATCGTCTGCCAAAGCGCAAGGATGCGCTCCATCTGCTTAATGAGCGGCGACTTGTAGAGACCCTTGGAGAGGAAGAACCCTACCAAGTGAGAGCTTCTGAAGGCGTTGTATTCGGCTTTGTTACGAGTGATCCGCCGATCGCCGGAGATTACAATCCATCGCCCCTCGGCACTGAGCTCCCCGATCCATTGCACGTCCTTCACGGCGGGACCAAACCGCTCCCGAACATGGATGATTTCGTGCTTTCCAGAAAACAATGCGTGTAGGGAGCGGGCGAGCGCAGGCGGAAGGTTTTCGTCCACCAAAACCTTCACGCAGCTCTCTTTAATCCATGTTCAAACTGCATCGCGTCGCGAACCACGCTGACCGACACCTCGAATATTCGCGCGACATCCTCGACCGATCCCTCTGCCTCGACAGCTTCAGCAAGCGCAATAGTTGGAACGCCAGACTGTGCGGCAACCGGCTGACCGAATGCGCGACCGGGATCAATCACGATCGACTGCTTGCCGTTGAAAGGACGCCACCGGGCAACGGCATCGTCCTCGATATCGAGGTCTTTGAACGTGCGCTCAACGACCTGCTGGAACACGTACTGTCGGCGTTTTAAATCGAGAAGCTTCGGCTCTAAGGATCGCTCGATGCTCTGTAGGAAGATAGTGCGGCCGTCCGTCTGAAAGCGACGCGTGGAGAACGGTCGCTCGTCGTTCGCGAATGTGCGCGCAAAGTCGAGGCAGTTGCGTATCGCCAATAGGCCGACGCCAGCGTCTATGAATTCCTTCACGAACCGAAGCTCGATGAGATCGCGGAAGCCGATTTCCAGATGCTCCTCGATCTCCGCATGCTGGGTTGTCCAGAGCGGCGGCATGTGGTGCTCTTTGCCCGAACTCCGGAAGGTGTAGCCGCGAAGCCAGCGGTTCACGTTGAGAGCGGACGTTTTCAAAAGCCTAGCGGCCTCCGGCGCGGTGTACGAACCTACGCCGATCGCATCAACAATCGATGAGTGTCCTTGCGTCGAAACCATGTACGGCAACCTACTGATATCCACACGGCCCGCAAGATGGATAGTCCAAGTGCGGAAGGTTTATTTTGAAACCTTGAGGGAGACACAGCCGGTGAACCGTCGACGCGTTCCCAAGCGGGGACATCTGAGCATAATTCCCCACCTTTCGGGGTCTTGAGGTGTTGTGAAGTGATATCGGGCCGTGATCTTCGCGCTTCGGTCCGGCAACACTAGCCCGGTATGTGCAAGCTGCGGTGCAAGCGGTGTTCAGCCACTGTCCGAAAATGTCGCAATTTCAGCTATTTATTCAAATGAAATGGCGGAGAGGGTGGAATTTGAACCCACGAGACCCTTGCAGGTATGCCGCATTTCGAGTGCGGTACATTCAACCACTCTGCTTCCTCTCACTTCGGGTCTTTAAACCTAACGCCCACTCCTCCACCGTTCCTGGTGATGAACTGAATCCCGGCATTTTCCAGTGTCATTCGGATTAATTTCGAATTTGCAGCTGTGATCGATGGCGGACCGTCCTCCGCTTCTGCACGCCGTATCGTCGACAACCCTACGCTGGCCGACTCTGCAAGATCTTCAGCCGTCCATCGGAGTAGAGCCCTCGCCGCCCGAATCTGAGCCCCGGTTATTTCGCTCATTATTTTCGATTTCTCATTGAAACTTTTTAGTTCATGTGCAATGTTTTGGTTCAGATCAGCCGTATTCGGTGTTTGAGCCACCGAATACGGCCTGACCACAACCTAAGCTGTCAGGAGCTCGGATCATGGCTGATTCCGACAATAGCAGAACTTTGTCTGCCGTCACGCTGGGTGACCTCCATTACGCGGTTGCGGCATAGGGGAGGCGTCATCGTGGAACTACGCCAGCTCTCCTACTTCGTTGCCGTCGCCGAGGAACTGCATTTCGGCCGGGCGGCAGCCAAGGTSCGCATCGCCCAGCCGGCGCTCAGCAATCATGTGCAGGCGCTGGAGCGGGAACTCGGTTGTCCGCTGTTCATTCGCTCGACCCGGCGGGTGGAACTGACGCGGGCAGGGGAGATCTTCCACGAACGCTGCGTCGGGATCCTGAGCGAGGTCGATCTTTCCGCCGAGATCACCAGGGCGGTGGCCGGCAAGAC
>NZ_JBFTQY010000046.1:0-50490 GCF_056399245.1 Rhizobium sp. 01N447_2 | reverse complement strand
GAGGACTACAATGCCCGGTTTGCGATTGTCCCTGCCCGGTCCGATGACCTGCACCGGCCGATAAATCTGGCGCCGGACCGGCTCAACGAGATTCTGTGCAAACGCGAGCAGCGCTATGTCGGATCGCAGTTGACGTTTTCGTTTGAGCGCCAGCGGATCATGCTGGAAGAGACCGAGGTGACGCGTGGCCTGGTTGGCCGTTATGTCGAGACCTATGCCTTTGCGGATGGTCGATTGGATGTGCGGTGGAAGGGGTATTCCCTGCCCTACAAGACGTTCGATAAGGACCAGCGGGTGACGCATGCGGCGATCACCGAGAACAAAAGGCTGTCCGATGTGCTGGCCTACATCAAGGAGCGCCAGGAGCAATTGCCGACGCCGAAGGTGAAGAACAACAGCGAGAAGAACGGCTACACGCCGCGGGGCCGCAAGCCGGGACGAGGCAGAGATTTCATGAACGATCCGGCGGTGATTGAACGCCGCAACGCGGCACTCGCAAGGCTCGACGCTGCGGAGTGAGGCGTCGATTGAATAGTCTCAAAGCTAAAGCCGAAAGGTGCCCCTCACCCGCCCCGATCTGATCTTGCAACCCGGACCAGCCGCTCAGATCGGGGCTGGTCGGCGTGCCGTGCAGCAGCCGAAAGTGACACTTCTACTTTGCACACAAACGGACATTCCAACTTCCCCGCCACAGTTGTTGTAGCCGGGTAGGTTCAAGTTTGAAGTGCGACCTGCGAAAGATGCCCTTCGCAACAACGATCGGCAATCCCGGCCTGTCATGGACGGACTGATCCGCGCGCTGCAATCCCTGCCTCATCTTGCCCGCCGCTCGATCACCTTCGATCGCGGCACCGAGTTCACCGACTGGCCGTATCTGCAAGCAAACATCGGCACCCAGACCTGGTTCTGCGATCCGCAATCACCTTGGCAGAAAGGCACCGTCGAAAACACCAATGGGCGAGTTCGCAAATGGCTTTCGAGGGAGGTCGATCCCTTGTCGGTGACGGACGCAGACCTTCTTGCGGTCTGCAACCGGCTGAACTCAACACTGCGGAAATGCCTCGGCTACCGAACACCGGCTGAAGTCTTCCGCAAGAAACTGCTCGCCCAGCTGCTAATCTGCGGCTCCTGGCGCAGCCGACATGAGTTGTCCGACTTGAAGCATATCGGACCGCCCTCTCCATCGCGGTAGTGATCGGGGCGGATTGCGACACGACATGTCGGCAACCCTACAAAACCCTCCGTATAGCGACAAAGAAACATGTGCAATCTCGGAGGCTTACCGGCGCAACCTGATTGGCACGAGTAGTGCTCAGAGTAGGCCGGGTCCCTAAAGCCCAAGTCCGATTGGGAGCTTAAACGACTATGCACATAGTGGTCTGTATAAAACAGGTGCCGGACTCTGCGCAGATACGCGTCCACCCGGTGACAAATACGATCATGCGCCAAGGCGTACCGACCATCATTAACCCTTACGACCTATTTGCTCTCGAAGAGGCACTCCAAGTTCGTGACCGCTATGGGGGCGAGGTGACTGTTCTCACGATGGGACCGCCCATGGCTGAGCAAGCGCTACGCAAAGCCCTCACCCACGGCGCAGACCGCGCAGTGCTTCTGACCGACCGCCACTTTGCTGGATCTGACACGCTGGCGACCTCGTATGCTCTTTCTCAAGCAGTAGCAAAGATCGGCGAGAGCTATGGGGCGCCTGATATCGTCTTTACCGGAAAGCAGACAATTGACGGCGACACGGCCCAGGTCGGACCCGGAATTGCAAAGAGGCTAGACCTCCAGCAACTGACTTACGTAACGAAGATTGTCTCCATTGATTCCACTTCGCGCGAGATCATGGTTGAACGGCGCGCGGAGAGCGGCACGCAGATGCTGAAGAGCACGTTGCCAAGTCTCATCACCGTGCTGGAAGGTGTCAATGCTATCCGCCGGGGCTCTCTCGATGACGCCTTCCGTGCCGCGCGAAGCACGGTTCTTAAATGGGGGGCCGCTGACGCCGGCATTGGGGAGTTGACCAAATGCGGCCTAAGGGGATCGCCGACGGTCGTGAAGCGAGTATTCGCTCCTGGTCCGCGCGCCGAAAAAGCTATGCAAATGGACGTTAACGACAAAACGTTGGCCGAGGTCGCCGCGGACACGGTCGCTGCAATTTTTGCCCGCCAGCCTGTTTTGGAACGCAAGCTCACGTCCCATGGCAATGGGTGAGCAGCGAGGAGTAGATTTTGGTCGCTAGAAAAAATGAAACGCCGGCAAACGCGGTCGGCCGCGCCAGCTCAGGGAAAAAGCTGCTTAAGTGTTTCGAAGATCACCGGCACGTCTGGGTCTTCATGGAACTTGAGCGCGGCAAGGTTCATCCCGTATCGATTGAACTCCTCGGCGAAGGCCGCAGACTAGCTGACAAACTGGGTGTCCAACTTGCCGGGGTGATCCTCGGTTCGTCTGAAGGCGTGGGGACCAAGCCGGCCATTGAAGAGGCCTTCGCCTACGGAGCTGATATCGCCTATCTGGTAGAGTCGCCGCTCCTCGCCAACTATCGAAACGAACCCTTCACCAAGGCTTTGACGGATCTGGTCACTACTCACAAACCAGAAATTCTCCTTCTCGGCGCGACCACGCTCGGCCGCGACCTCGCCGGTGCTGTAGCAACGACCTTACAAACGGGGCTTACGGCTGATTGCACCGAGCTGGATGTTGATGGAGATGGTTCACTCGCAGCGACGCGGCCAACTTTCGGTGGGTCCTTGTTGTGCACAATCTACACGCTGAACAGCAGGCCGCAAATGGCAACGGTGCGGTCCAGGGTCATGGCGACGCCGCAACGTGCGGACAAGCCAATTGGACGCGTGATTCAACATCAACTCCTGATGGTTGAGGAGGAGATCGTCACCAAAGTCCTCGCGTTCCTTTGTAACAGCGGGTCTGAGCAATCCGATCTGGCCAACTCCGACATCGTGGTTGGGGGCGGACTCGGCCTCGGCGCTGCAGGAAACCTGCAATACTTGAGAAACCTGGCAACGACGATCGGCGCGGGAGTCGGGTGCTCGCGCCCACTGGTCCAAAAAGGCTGGATGCCTGCTGATCGACAAATTGGCCAGTCCGGCCATACCATTAGACCCAAGCTCTACATCGCTGCGGGAATTTCTGGCGCGGTCCAGCATCGCGTTGGCGTCGAAGGAGCCGATCTGATTGTCGCTATCAACCTCGACCAGAACGCTCCGATCTTTGACTTCGCCCACATCGGCGTTGTCGCTTGCGCGCTGGAGTTCTTGCCGGCGTTGACAGAAGCTTTCGCCAGGCGAACGCCACCGCACAACTCTATCAAGGGTATGGACCGAGGAAGGCTAGATGACCAAGAGTAAGTTCGACGCGATCGTCATTGGTGCCGGCATGTCCGGCAACGCCGCAGCGTATTCGATTGCTCGTCGCGGTCTAAAAGTGCTGCAGCTGGAGCGCGGAGAACATTCGGGCTCTAAGAATGTTCAGGGGGCTATATTATATGCGAACATGTTGGAGGCGATTATCCCAAACTTCCGAGATGACGCTCCCCTGGAACGGCATCTGGTCGAGCAACGATTCTGGCTAATGGATGACTCGTCGCACACGGGCGTGCACTATCGCTCTGATGACTTCAATGAATTGAAGCCAAACCGGTATACGATCATCCGTGCCCAGTTTGACAAATGGTTCTCATCCAAGGTGCGCGAGGCGGGCGGCACAGTCCTTTGTGAAACGACAGCGACGAAACTCGCTCGAGATCGGAGCGGTAGTGTAATAGGCGTTTACACGGACCGAGAGGGCGGTGTGATCCTCGCGGACGTAGTTGTCCTCGCTGAGGGCGTGAACGGACTGCTTGGAACACGAGCCGGCTTACGCGATATGCCGAAGCCAGAAAATGTGGCCCTGGCCGTCAAGGAAATGCATTTCATGCCGGAAGAGGTCATCGCAGAGCGCTTCGGCCTCACCGGTAGCGAAGGCTGTGTGATCGAAGCCGGCGGCACGATCTCACGCGGAATGGCCGGACTGGGCTTCCTTTATACCAACAAGGAGTCGATCTCGGTGGGGATCGGCTGCCTCGTCTCCGGTTTAGCGGAAAGCATGGAAAATCCGTACCGCCTTCTTGACGCCTTCAAGCAACATCCCTCGATCCGACCATTACTGGCCGGATCAGAGATCAAAGAATACGCCGCGCATCTTATTCCTGAGGGGGGCTTCAAGGCAATCCCGGAGCTCTTTGGCAACGGGTGGATCGTCGTGGGCGACGCGGCGCAACTAAACAATGCCGTGCATAGGGAGGGATCAAACCTTGCGATGACATCCGGCCTCATGGCGGGTGAAGCGATCTTCCAGATAAAGAGCCGTGGCGGTTTGATGACGAAACGCAATCTCTCTCTCTATAAGGGCATACTGGACAAGTCGTTCGTCATGAAAGACCTGATCAAACACAAAGATCTTCCGAGCCTCCTCCACACCGACAGTCACAATTTTTTCATGACGTATCCAACGCTTATATCTCAGGCGGCGCAAAATTTTGTGCGCGTCGACGGTGCACCTAAAATCAATAGGGAGAAGGCCACAGCTGCCTCCTTTATCAACGCACGATCCCGTTGGGGGTTGATTAGCGACGCGGTCCGCTCCGCCGTATCTTGGCGTTAAAGGAAAATTCGATGAAGGCGACCATCATTGAGCGCATTGAGGATAAGCTGTACCAAAACCGATATCTCGTCGATACTGGACGTCCGCACATTACGGTGCGACCGCATCTGTCGCCAAGCCCAAACCTCCTCGCCTTGACGCAAATCTGTCCGGCCAAATGCTACGAGGTGAACGAAATTGGTCAGGTGGCGATTGTTTCCGATGGCTGCTTGGAATGCGGCACATGCAGAGTGTTATGCGAGGCGAGTGGCGACATCAAGTGGAATTATCCCCGGGGCGGGTTCGGGGTCCTCTTCAAATTCGGATGAGGAGTCCCTACCTCCGAAGGGATGGCAGCGACCGATCCAGTTGCATTAACGGCGGCGATTGAATGTGCATCCACTCATCACCTTTCGAGAGGCTATGCCGTCGGGAACACGTATCTTTAACTTAGGAATATGCGTTAGCATATTTCGCGCACCAGGGTAAAAAGCAGTGCACCCTCCCCTGTTTGTAGGCATGATTAAACCAGAGGCGCGGCTCCATATACTCTACGACGTATCCAAAGAGCTT
Organism: Rhizobium sp. 01N447_2; assembly: GCF_056399245.1. Classification (NCBI taxonomy): domain Bacteria; kingdom Pseudomonadati; phylum Pseudomonadota; class Alphaproteobacteria; order Hyphomicrobiales; family Rhizobiaceae; genus Rhizobium; species Rhizobium sp. 01N447_2. Next base: position 45,273 of record NZ_JBFTQY010000046.1, on the reverse strand, counting down.
ATCTCTTCTTTTCCTCTAGACAACGTGCTGAAGGCTGCCATGAATGCCCTCGTCGAGCATCTGCGATTGCGCGATGGTGGAATCGTGATTCACGGCTCCGGAGGAGAGCCCTGGATAAACGTACGGGCTCCCATTGGGCACGACGTTCGCTCACGTTCTCTTACGATTGAACAGGCGGACGCAATAAATGGTGTCATCGCTAGCGGTGACAAGCACTTTGGGAAAAATTCTGTCGTTCTCCCCGTTAAAGTAAGCCGGAAAGCAATCGGCGCGTTGTGGATTGATTTCGCGCAGAAAAGCGCAGCTCAGGACGAAAGCCTTCTGGCAATGATTGCCGTCCTGATCGGCTTAACCTGCCAGCGCTATCGCGAATTGTGCAGCGATGGCGGCTCAGTCGCCGAGGAACAACAAGCGGGACAGATTCCGAAAATCAAGCCGAAGCCTCATCCCACCCAACTCGATAAAATCGACTGGATCGTTGGGGAGAGCCCCGCGCTCAAGAGGGTATTAGCGACCACCAAGATCGTGGCCGCGACGAACTCCGCGGTGCTCTTGAGAGGAGAGAGCGGCACGGGCAAGGAATGCTTTGCAAGAGCCATACACGCGTTATCGATACGGAAAAGCAAGGCGTTTATTAAGTTGAATTGCGCCGCACTGTCGGAAACCGTTCTGGAATCCGAATTGTTTGGCCATGAGAAGGGCGCTTTCACTGGCGCTCTCCTTCAACGAGCTGGACGTTTCGAACTGGCCAACGGCGGAACGCTGTTGCTTGATGAAATAGGCGATGTATCACCACAATTCCAGGCGAAGTTATTGCGCGTCTTGCAGGAAGGCGAATTCGAACGTCTCGGCGGAACGAAGACATTGAAAGTAGACGTTCGAGTTATATGCGCCACCAACAAAGACCTTGAAGGGGCCGTCCTTCGAGGGGAGTTCAGAGCCGACCTCTATTACCGGATCAGTGTGGTGCCCATCATTTTGCCGCCACTTCGGCAGCGCGACGGTGACATTTCGCTTCTAGCGCAAGTGTTCCTCGAGCAGTTCAACAAGGCAAATGATCGAAATTTCGACTTCGCGCCGTCGGCAATAGACATTTTGTCGAAATGCGCCTTCCCCGGCAATGTTCGCGAGCTGGACAACTGCGTACAAAGGACCGCTACTCTCGCCAGTTCAAATACCATCGCTTCATCAGATTTTGCCTGTCAGCAAGACCAGTGTTCTTCAGCGCTCCTCTGGAAAGACGGCTGCGACGGTCTTGGAGGCGACTACCCGGTGCATAGTCTCAACCCGCGAGATACAATGTTAGGCGGACTGGGGGCCAACCCAGGTACTCCCAGCGGTTCCGCAGCCACAATCGAGGCGCCGGGTCTCACTGAGCGTGATCTGCTGATCAAGGCAATGGTGAAGGCTGGTTGGGTACAGGCCAAAGCGGCTCGTATCTTGGGTAAAACGCCGCGGCAGGTCGGCTATGCGCTACGCCGGCATCGTATCGATGTGAAGAAAGACTAGCGGAGGACGATATCAAGAACGTCGTAAGCTTTGGTTGATAGTCGGCCTAACGACTTCGGGCGCGATCCTGTCTTGATTTCTACTAAACATCTCCGGCAGCAAGCGGAAAAAGGGGCGGTAAAGGCGACATAAGCGCTGAAACAACAATGTCGCGTCGACCGGAATCTCTCTTGCTTTTGGAGCTGTAACCTTTCCTCACCAGTGGAACAGTGCGATGTCGGAACCGGAAATAAAGGTCGGGACGACCAGCGGTGCCCCCTCCCACCGGGCGATGGCTCCCGCTATACTCGGTGGCCGCGCATCTTCGTCCTATGGCCTTTCGGTGACGGATGACAAAGATGCGCGGATCTGGGAGAGAATTAAAGATCATCCCTGCTTTTCCGAGCAAGCGCATCACTATTTCGCTCGCATGCATGTCGCGGTCGCACCTGCCTGCAACATCCAGTGCAACTACTGCAATCGCAAATATGATTGCACCAACGAAAGCCGTCCCGGGGTCACATCAGTAAAGTTAACTCCCGACCAGGCACTACGCAAGGTGCTTGCCGTCGCCAGCAAAGTGCCGGAGCTTTCCGTAATCGGCGTGGCCGGACCGGGCGACGCTTGTTACGACTGGAGGAAAACAGTCGCGACGTTTGAAGGAGTTGCGAGAGAAATACCTGACATCAAACTATGTATCTCCACCAATGGATTGGCGCTTCCGGATCATGTCGATGAGCTAGCTGACATGAATATCGATCACGTGACGATCACTATCAACATGGTGGATCCGGAGGTAGGGGCGAAGATCTATCCATGGATACTTCACGGACATCGTCGATACACTGGCATAGAAGCCGCCAGGATCCTTCACAAGCGCCAAATGTTGGGTTTGGAATTGCTGACCAAGCGCGGCATCGTCACCAAAATCAATTCGGTTATGATTCCAGGTGTCAATGACACGCACCTCGTCGAAGTTAACCGATGGATCAGAGACCGCGGCGCATTCATGCACAATGTGGTGCCCCTGATTTCCAAGCCTTCGCATGGTACTTATTACGGTCTTACGGGTCAGCGTTGCCCGGAGCCGTTCGAACTGAAGGCACTTCAAGACTGTCTCGATGGCAACGTTAAGCTTATGCGCCACTGCCAACAATGCCGGGCCGACGCCATCGGTTTGCTGGGCGATGATCGCGAGCGAGAGTTTGCCCTCGACCAGATCTCCACCAAAGTTGAATTCGACACCAGCAAGCGCGAGGCCTATCGCAAGCTGGTCCAGCATGAGCGAGGGGATCAGCTGGCAGCAAAATTGGACGCGAGCAAAGCGGTTAAGTCACTGGGTTCTTCGGGAACCCATTCTGTTGCCGTGGCGACCAAAGGTGCCGGCCGGATCAACGAACATTTCGGGCAGGCAAGAGAATTCCAAGTGTATGCAGTCTCACGAAAGGGGATCAACTTGGTGGGGCACCGCAAGGTTGAGCAGTATTGCCTCGGTGGTATAGGCGAGAAGGCCACTCTCGATCACATTATCGTTGCACTCGACGGCATCGACATTTTGCTTTCTTCCAAAATCGGCGATTGCCCAAAGAAGCGGTTGGCAGAAACTGGCGTGCTAGCTACTGACGCATTTGCCTATGATTACATCGAGACTGCGATTGGCGCGCTATACGCCGCCGAGTTTGGCGGCAAACCGGCGATGCCGACGGCTTTAGGCCCCTCTAATTGAATCAGGAGCTAAAACATGGCCTTCAAGATCATTGTATCCCAATGCACCCAGTGCGGCGCTTGCGAATTTGAATGTCCCTCAGATGCGATCAGTTTCAAAGGTGAGGGATATGTTGTGGATCCAAAAAAATGTACCGAGTGCAGGGGTGAGTTTGACACGCAACAATGCGCTTCGGTGTGTCCGATGCCGAAGACCTGCGTCCCTGCCTGATCGCCACCGGACTAAAGCGCAAAGAATGGGACGAGCGGTCAGTGGTCTCATAGGCGAACATGAGGTTAAAAATTCACGTACCACCAATATCCCATCCAGTGAGCGATGCACGCAACCTGAGTAGCCGACGTAGGCCCCGGAACGGATGCCGTCCAAATCTCACACAGAACCATAACGGAGATATCGGCCTGGGCATATGTCGTACTAAAATAACAGGCTTTGATAACGCTCGACTTCCGGAGCTCCAAAGCCGCCGCAGCGAGAAGGGACATGCATGAGAGTGACAATCAGCAGAACTGACGTCGGCTTATCGGTCTATATTCACAAGAAAGACCTTGAGGAACCGATCATTTCGGTTGAGCACAAAAACCTCTGGGGCGGCTTTATTTTGCTGAAAAATGGATGGCGGATAGCCCTCCCCGACCTATCGCAGAACAGGCGCCTGCCCGTTACTGTCGACGCGAGGAGGCTATCCAGGTAGCGTGTGCGCGGGTCGATAGATGAGCGTCGATGCCAAGCGCAAGCGGGCATACACCCCAAATAGAGGGCATTGAGTTCCCGATCCCTTGAAGGCGGCCATCGGCAAGAGGCCGCCTGTAAATCAGGAGGAATCGGATACCGCGCTCGCGCTTGATGCGCAAGCGGGAGAGAGGCGATTGGCCGAGGTGATCCGGTCGGGCGGTTTCACTCATGCCCGGCGCGCAGCCCAGGCGCCCCTCAACATGGTTCTCGATGCGACCTGATGAGAAGGAGTGGCGCACCGGGGTCCAGCCAGATAGGCAGGCTCTCGGTGCAAACATGACGCCGAAAAGCGGATAGCCCTTGAAATTCGGACTATCTTTGCATGCTTGAGGCAGATCCGGGCGTCACTCTCCAACTCCCTGCTGGACGAGCGAAAGAGCGGGCGATACCCGCCTCATCGGCCGCACGCAGAAGCGCTTCCGGGAACTGTTCCGGGGCAATCTTCCCGCTCAACGCGTCGACGCAGGCTTTGACGGCAGCCACATATTCCTCGCCGTCATCGCAAGGCCATGCGTTGATCAGGAGACGCGCCGCGTCGCCCAGCGTCCATACGATCTTGCGAGACGCCGGGCCTCGCAAAGCAAACCCAACCGGCGTGAATGCTGATGATGATGTGAAGTGGCATTCATCACCGCATCAGTCGCCGCCGAAGCAATGCGGTCGACACGAGGAATGGTACGACTATGTAGATGCCGAGAACGCCGATATGCAGGCAGACATTGGGGATTGGTTGGCCCAGCATCGTCGGGCGGATAACATCTATCGAATGGGCCAAGGGCAAGAAGGCCGCAAGCTGCTGGAATGCTACAGGCAATTGGTCGATGGGAAAGACTGCGCCTGATAAGAACAACATCGGTGTGATGACAAGCGTTTGATAAAATATGAAATAATCGTAGCTGGGCGCGAGGGCCGTGACCACCATACCAAGGCTCGCAAAGGCAAAGCCAGTAAGGGCAATGACCGGAAGAGCATAGAGAAGAGACAGCCAGTGAGTGTATCCCAACATGGCGGCGACGATACCAATGCCGGTGCCTGCGAGCGACGCCTTAGTTGCCGCCCATGCCATTTCCCCAACGACGATATCCCCTAGCCTGAGCTGTGTGTACAACATTGCTTCCCAGGTGCGCTGGCCCTGCATTCGGCCAAAGGCCGCATAGATAGTCTCGAAAGTTGCAGCAGTCATCGCGCTTGTCGCGATCATTCCAGCCGCCAAAAATGCGGTGTACGATACGCCGTCAACGTGCCCTACCATCACTCCCAATCCAGCGCCGAGCCCGAATAGGTATATTATGGGATCGGCTAGATTTCCGAGAATGGATGCCAGCGCCGCTTTTTTCCAAGCCAGATAGTTTCTGCGCCAAACTGCGAGCCAGTTCAAACCGCCAGCGGGTAATGTTGCTACGCTCATCGTCTACTTCTCCATCTCGCGTCCGGTTAACCGCAAGAAGACATCCTCTAGATTTGGTGGACGCTCCAGCAAGCGCAGGCCCGAATATCCACGCAGTTGCGCGCGCACCTGCTCTGGATCAGGCGTGTAGCAGAACAGGGTCTCTCCGCTGATCTCCAGTCGCCTAGCATTCGGCCTGATCAAAAGACTAAGCTCCTGCGGATCGCCACCATAAATTTCGATCACGGGACAGCCAATCTGCTCCTCGATCAGGGCATGCGGTCGGCCTTCGGCGATCTTTCGCCCAGCTTCAAGCACGCACAGCCGGTCGCACAACCGCTCAGCCTCTTCCATGATATGGGTCGTCAGAAGAATTGTCTTTCCGCGTGCCAACAGCGATCGAAGTCGCTCCCAGATCAAGTGGCGCGCGTGTGGGTCGAGACCAGTAGTCGGCTCGTCCAAAATGAGTAGCTGCGGGTCATTAATGAGCGCACGCGCCAAAGTGAGGCGCCGCTTCATCCCTCCCGATAGGTCTGCCACACGCGTATTCGTCTTGCTCTCAAGTCTCGCAAATTCAAGCAGCGACGGGATGACCGTTTCGATTTCCCGGGTGCTCATGCGGAAGTAGCGGCCGTATACCAAAAGGTTCTCGCGGACCGTGAATTCCAGGTCGAGATTATCGAACTGAGACACGATCCCGATTTTCGCGCGTGCCAAGCGAACCTGGCCCGGCTCCTGCGCTCCGAGTACAGTGATCTTGCCTGCACTTGGCGACGTCATTCCTAGGATCATACGGGTGATCGTACTTTTACCTGCGCCGTTCGGTCCTAAAAGACCAAAACATTCTCCTGCGGCGATAGTAAACGACAAGTCATTGACGACGACTTTACCACCATATGATTTCGAAACGCCGGCCAGGTCGATTGCGACTGTGGACAATGAGCCAGAAGGCGAGTCTATAGCCTTAAATTTCGAACTGCCCTGCCGCTCCGATAGGATGAGATGATCCTGGTGCGGATCAGCGATCGTCGTCTTCAAATTCGCTAATTGCCCGTTCATTTCTTGTCCCAAATTTTGAGCTGCGGCGGCGCGATCATCACTCGCCACTATAGGCAATTTCAGATGTCGCCCGCCCTGGCATTTTGGTGGCGCCCTGCTGACCAACAGTGGGCGCAGTAGCGACTGATCCGCGCGACAGCCAGTCGCTATTGGACAAGGTACAAAGGGCATAGGCCTTCAAGGGAATTAAGAGAAAGATGTTCACGAGCGTGTGGAGAGCAAAACCCAGAAACCTAAGTTCGCGGGCGCGATAGGCAACTACGCTACACCGTACAAGAGTCATGGATCCGATCACCAGGATCGTCCACCATGGTACTGTGGCGGTCAGCGCAAACTGGCCAATACCCGTCAATACCGACAGCGCAAGAAGCAGAAGGCCGCCATTTTGCCCGATTACGTCCAGAGTGAGATACCGATCGAGGCCAGGCAGTATGGGGAGCGCAAGCAAAGTATCCCGAAAGGTGCTGCGTGCCCACCGTAGTTGTTGACGCAAATAAACACCCATTGTGTCAGGAACGACTGTCGCCGCGATGGCGCTCGGAACATACTCAGTTCGAAAGCCTGCGCTCAGCATGAGAATCGTCAAATGGCGATCTTCACCGAAGTCACTCGGCTTGCCGCGATAAAGCTGCGTCTCGTACTGATCGAGCAGCGAAAGCATAGCAGACCGACGGTACATCGCACATGGGCCGCAGCAACACATAACTGCACCGAAGCGAGCTTGTGCCGCGCGCTCCTCGTTACAGGCAAGCCAGTACTCCATGTCAATCAAGCGAGTTAGCCAGGTGTCCGCCTGGTTACTGGCTTTCATTTGGCCCATCACCGCACCGACCGTTGGATCGCGCATCTTGTGGGAGAGCTTCGAAACGACGTCGGGGGCGATCGTCGTGTCTGAGTCCACATTCAAGATGAGGTCCCCAGAGGACTGGGTTATAGCGGCGATTTGCGCTTTGCGCTTTCCAACATTTTTAGCGAGAATTGTGAAGTTGAATCTCTCATCGTCTGCATAGGCAGCGCGCTGAGCCTCCACCGCGTCGCGATTTTTGGAACCGTCGTCGACTACATAAAAACGCAATTTTCCAGCGTAATCCTGTTCCGCGAGAGACGCGAGGCATTCGGAGAGAACGATTGGGTCCTCATTGAAGCACGGCACAATGACATCAACGCTTGGTAGACGGGTGGTTTCGACGTCTTTCGCAGGTGTTGTTGGGATCGTTGTCCGCCTAGCATGAAAGACCTGCGCGCTCTTGTAAACGGTGGAGAGCATTGCATAAAGTGAAACGGCGGCGATGCTGGTTGTTGCGAGCAGGGTCATGGTTTCTCGTTTGTCCAGTGTTTCAGGGAAGTGAACGAATTTCGAATCCGCGGCTATGCAGTGCCGGAATAATTCGAGAGAGTGCTAACAGCGTCTGGTCCCGCAGTCCGGCAAGCGAGCATTGCTCAACCTCATCGGGAGGACACCCGTCGTGCAAAAGCACGATTGCCCCAGGCCGAGCAGCATCAAGCACCTCATCAACGATCACGTCGACGCCCGGGCAAGACCAATCTCTAGGGTCGGCCGACCAGTGCACGGCTCCAAGTCCAGCCCTCAACGATGCTGAAAGAACGTCTTCAGTCCAAACCCCGTAAGGCGCTCGTAAGTGCCGGACCAAGGCTTGGGGACAGGCCGAGACAATGGCTTGATGCGCCTCGTCTATTTCACGTTTAACATCCTCGGGACCGCAGGTGGCAAGATCGGGATGCGTCATGGTATGATTGGCGACATCGTGACCTTCCGCCACAATACGTCGGATGAGTTCTGGGTGATCCTTCACGTATGAACCGATGGCAAAAAATGTCGCCGGGACGCGGTGCTCAGCTAGAACATCCAGGATTTGCGGCGTGCAGAATGGATTAGGACCATCATCGAACGTCAAGTAAACGCAGCGATCTTCCTGGCCGCTTGTGTGATTGACCAATACTTCGCTCATATAGGCAGGCCGCTTCATAGTTCCGACCCGTTTCGTTCAATCAACGAGCCCGCAGGCCACTCCGTCATTGGACGGTCGAGGGGAACTACCAAAACGAGGACATCTTCAGTGCGCGTGGCTGGCAGGTCGGAATGCGCGTCTGGAAGCGTTGAGCGCACACGTAGCCCGGTCATCATATTGGCGGTACCGTCTCGGCAGTATCTTTCCATATGATTCCGCATGGCGTGGCGAACTGTTCCAAAGGCAAATGGAACGCTCAACTCGCGCAGAACCGGAAACATAGCGCGGACCGAGTGGGCGATGCCTAATCCCTCTAGATCAGGCCGCACTCCGTACAGACCTAGCTCGGCCACAAGCAAATCAGTCGTGCCGACTTTTATGAAACGTCGTAACACGCCCATGTGGCTAGCTACGCCGCGAGAGTCGTATGCGATTGCGCGGCGTTCGGGCCTCGCACCACCCCAGCTTCGCCCAGTCTCGAACGGCTTGGCATTGAAAGCTCCCGTCGGCCCATAGGTCTTGCAAAAAAACTCAGCGAGTTCCGCGTGGTCTGAGGCTTCCAGCTCATTTTCCCAGCATATTTTCCATCGCACTTCAGAAGACATGCAAAAAGCTCCACATTGTTTCTTCACCCAGCCACGATCAAAGGTGCGCGTGATTGTTGCGCATCACTATTGGATTGCCGGTTTGACAATCGAGCGGTTAAGAGAATTAAGAATTCAAATCGGGCCCCTGCCCGGCATTTCGTTTTTTCGTTCGCGGCCTTGATATTGATCAAGTTCCGGCTTTTCTATAAGCGATCCGAAAGATTGGTAAAATTGATTGTTTGGATGGCAATCATCTATGGAATGGATATAAACTTATGCGTTTTAAAGGCCTAGATCTTAATCTTCTTGTAGCGCTCGACGCTCTAATGACCGAGCGCAAGCTCACAGCAGCGGCACGCAGCATCAACCTCAGTCAACCCGCGATGAGCGCTGCTATCTCTAGGTTGCGCGACTATTTCCGCGACGACCTTTTTATCATGCAGAGACGGGAGCTAATTCCGACCCCGCGTGCAGAGGCACTTGCCCCCGCTGTTCGCGAGGCCCTCTTGCATATTCAGCTTTCCGTCATCGCATGGGATCCAATAAACCCTGCGGAGTCCGACCGCCGATTCAGAATTATCCTTTCAGATTTCATGGCCTTGGTCTTCTTCGAAAAAATCATAGTGCGCTTAGCTCGGGAGGCGCCAGGGGTCAGCTTCGAGTTGCTGCCACTTGACGACGATCCCGAGGAGCTTCTCCGCCGTGGGGATGTTGATTTTCTGATCCTACCCGATCTATTCATGTCTGGCGCCCATCCGAAGGCAAGGCTTTTCGAAGAGAGACTGGTGTGCGTCGGCTGCTCCACGAACGAGCAGTTGCAAGGGAAGCTCTCCCTGGAGCAATATATGTCCATGGGACATGTTGCGGCTAAGTTCGGACGTGGTCTTAAGCCTTCCGTTGAGCAATGGTTATTGCTGCAGCACGGCCTCAAGAGGCGTATTGAACTCGTCGTCCCGGGGTTTAACTTGATCCCGCCGTTGCTGTCAGGCACTAATCGAATAGCAACCATCCCTCTGCGGCTGGTCAAACATTACGAACAAACTATCCCCCTGCGGATTATTGAGCATCCTTTGCCACTTCTTTCGTTCACTGAGGCTGTCCAATGGCCGGCTCTTCACAACTCTGATCCTGGAAACATATGGATGCGCGAGATTATGATCCAAGAGGCTTCGCGCATGGAATCCGAGGCCGAAAGTTGTACGTCTTAAGCGACCCCCCGGGGTCATTTCACAGCCGCAGTAGTTAGACGGGCGCTGATCATTGGAACCTATGCATTCGGTCCCCAAACGAGGCATCACGTTACAGGCAGGCCCCGCTGCCTCAGCTCATCTAGCGATCGAAGCCATTGTGCCGAGAGCCATCGTTTCTACCTGAAAAGGTGCCATTTGTTTGCTTTCCCTGGCTTAATGCAAAAGTGATCAGAACTTTATTCCTGTCACTTATGTTCGGCTCATTGCTGAAAACCAGCATCACGTCGCGGCGACTTCACCGACCTCCCGCACATGCTTCCGGCGCCGCACTGACAACGCGCCGGCCCGGGAAAGCGGCCAAAGCTCAATACTTTCGAACCGTGTAATCACGCTTTTCCTGGAGGGTTTGCAACTGCGCCGGCGCATGAATTCAGCTGCGGCAATGCCCGAGCCACAATCCATAGCGTGGATGCTTTTGATCCACACAATCAATTTTACCAATTATTCCATATGATCCATAGCAGGGCAACCGCGCGGTGACGTTCCGGTAGTTTATCGGTTTCTGTCGTCACTTCGCAGACGAGCCGGAACATCTTCCGATGTTAGCAGCAATTAGATCGAGCCTTCTCGCAAGGCCGTCGGCTTGTCGAAATTAGGCATGATGGAAAGGAATACAAATGGCTGATCAACTCACACTGGAAATTATCAGTGCGATCAATAAGCTCGTCAAAGCTGAAAACGCCGAGAGAACGACCGTAGCGCTCGGCGAAATAACGACTGACACTGAGTTGACTTCGCTTGGCATCGATTCGCTGGGTTTGGCCGATGTCCTTTGGGATCTGGAGCAAATCTACGGCATTAAGATCGAGATGAATACGGCCGATGCCTGGTCGAACCTCAACAATATCGGCGACGTGGTGGAAGCCGTCCGTGGCTTGCTCACCAAGGAGGTCTGAATGGACAGGCGCGTCGTTATCACCGGATTGGGCGGACTGTGCGGACTAGGCACCGATGCTTCCTCTATCTGGACGGAGATGCGCGAAGGCCGCTCCGCCATCGGCCCGATCTCAAACTCAGAGATTCATGAGCTGAAGGGGATGATCGGGACCGAGATCAAGGTGCTGCCTCAACACGACATTGATCGCAAACAGCTCATCTCCATGGACCGCTTCAGCCTGCTTGCCGTGCTTGCAGCTAAAGAAGCCATGCTACAGGCCGGCCTTTCGTGCAATGAAGGAAATGCCCACCGTTTCGGCGCGACAGTGGGCGTTGGCTTTGGCGGCTGGGACGCTACCGAGAAGGCCTACCGCACCCTCCTATTGGGCGGTGCGACCCGCACTGAGCTATTCACTGGGGTAAAGGCAATGCCTAGCGCGGCTGCCTGTCAGGTAAGCATGAACCTCGGGCTGCGGGGGCCAGTCTTCGGTGCCACCTCTGCCTGCGCCTCGGCCAACCATGCGATCGCTTCAGCGGTAGATCAGATCAAGCTCGGTAGGGCGGACGTTATGCTAGCTGGAGGAAGCGACGCGCCACTCGTGTGGATCGTGCTTAAGGCATGGGAAGCAATGCGCGTACTCGCTCCAGATACTTGCCGGCCATTCTCCGCCGACAGGAAAGGACTGGTTTTGGGCGAGGGTGCGGGCATGGCCGTGCTGGAAAGCTATGAGCATGCCGCCGCCCGCGGTGCAACGATGCTTGCCGAGGTCGCCGGCATCGGCCTTTCCGCCGATGCCTACCACATCGCTGCACCAGCTGTGCATGGGCCGGAGGCGGCGATGCGCGCCTGCCTTGTTGATGCGGGTTTAAATGCCGAGGATGTAGACTACCTCAACGCCCATGGCACAGGCACCAAGGCCAACGATCAGATCGAAACGACGGCGATCAAGCGCGTCTTTGGTGACCATGCTCGATCGATGTCCATCTCTTCTACCAAATCCACTCACGCGCACTGCCTCGGGGCAGCAAGTGCGCTAGAAATGATTGCTTGCGTGATGGCGATCCAAGAAGATGTCGTGCCGCCGACCGCCAACTATCGCGAGCCGGATCCCGATTGTGACCTGGACATTACGCCAAATGTGCTCCGGGAGCGTAGGGTGCGCGTGGCCATGAGCAACGCCTTCGCGATGGGCGGCATGAATGCTGTCCTTGCGTTCAAGCAGGTGCAATGAAGTGGGATCGTCACGATTGACCCCTTGTAGGGCCAGCTTCAAATGCCTGAAGCAGGCGCCGCCGATTCCCGTCAGCAAGGTTTCGCTGCAATTCCCCAGATACTCTCGCGTCTGAAAGATGTTCCTCCGCGCAGCCACGTTACTCCGCTTTCACCACGTGTCGCGGGGAGCTGGTGCCTGACTATTTTCGTCGCCGGAGCTCTCACTCGGCTCGCCGGTCGACTAAAGTTGATGCCTCATCCTTTTCTGCCACGAACAAGGAGTGTTACTATCAATTCCACCTCCGCCTGCGCCCGCCATCGTGCCAGGTGCTAGCTAGCTTGATCGCGAAGTAGGCGCACTCAAGTACCGTCATCCCACGAACAAGATCTGAGAAGAGACGATKACACGCAGCCAAAAAGAAAAAATGCTGGCAGGCGAAATGTACAACGCAGCGGACCCCGAGATCCAAGCCGAGCTGCTCCTCACCGGGGCTTGGCTGAAGCGGTACAATGACACGCTGGGCGACACCGCCGAGCGGTGGAATGCGCTCCTTTTAGAACGATTGGGCGCGGTCGGGCTTGGAGCTGTTATTCGTCCGCCGTTCCACTGTGATTACGGGTTTAACATCCGGATCGGAGCTTGGGTTTACATCAATTACAACTGCGTCATTCTTGACGTGGCAGCGGTGACTATCGGTGACGGAACCGCAATAGGCCCCGCTGTGCAGATTTATACCGCGGACCATCCACATGATCCAGAGCAGCGCCAGGCTGGACTGCAGTTGGGACGACCTGTCAGCATTGGCAGGCACGCCTGGATTGGCGGTGGAGCAATCATTCTCCCGGGGGTGACGATTGGCGATCACGCTGTCATTGGCGCTGGTAGTGTGGTGACGCGAGATGTTCCTGCAGGAAGCACGGCCATGGGAAATCCAGCTCGGGTCAAGCCTGGTGGACGCCCGACGCAATCATAAAAGCAGGCGTTGGGGTAAATCCGGCCGTAAGGGGTAGTTTCTTTGCTTGTGCGAACGGAACTTCTGGGCCGCCATGGCCCTTGCGGTTCCAACTGTCGGCACTTTCACTCCGACGCAAATCTCTTTGCAAATGCGGCTGGGCAGTCGAGCTGACCGGTTCGTGATCACGTTTGCAGGCAAAGGGGCAATTACGACTTAGGGTCAACCCGTAGACGCAGACCGCTTCACCTGTAGAAAAACGAATTGTTTTTTCAGTCCGTGGGCACGATGAAAGACAATTCGTCGTGTCGAATGGACATGCGCGCGCGGCATGTCGTCGGCAAATCCCAATCCCTGTTGACTGGAACATCTTTGTCAGAGGCTACGCCCATCATCAGGGCGTAGCCTATCTGTCGACACTTTGCAGAAGGCATCATTCGCTGCGTGCAGCGTTTATCGAACCTATGAGTACGCCGCATCCATGACGTGGATGATAGCTATCGCAACAATCAATTTTACTAATCTGTTTAGATTTATTAGCACGCGCTGGAGGACACGCACCGAGCGGCGTCCGCCTTCCTGATTACCGGTCGGGGGCTATTGGGACATGGGTGACGAGCATGTGTGGGATTGTTGGCATAGTGGGACATAAGCCCGTGTCGGAGCGGCTGATCGAAGCCTTGGRGCGGCTGGAATATCGCGGCTATGATTCAGCCGGCGTTGCTACGATCTTCGAGGGAGAATTGCACCGACGCCGTGCAGAAGGCAAGCTCGTGAACCTTAAAACGAGATTGAAAAAAGAGCCCCTGAGCGGCACCGTCGGCATTGCGCACACACGATGGGCGACCCATGGCGCACCGACAGAATGCAACGCTCACCCGCACTTTGCCGATGGTGTAGCCGTTGTTCATAACGGCATCATCGAAAATTTTTCCGAACTGAAGGACGGATTGGCGGAAGTAGGGGTCAAGTTTACGACCGACACGGACACCGAGGTGATTGCACATCTCCTGACAAAATTCCGTCGGGATGGCATGGGATGCCTTGAGGCAATGCATGCCATGTTGAAGTGCGTCAAGGGCGCCTTCGCTCTTGCCATCCTGTTTGAGGATGATCCCGCCACCATTATGGTGGCGCGCAATGGACCACCGTTAGTGATAGGCCACGGCGATGGTGAGATGTTTCTAGGCTCCGACGCGATCGCTCTTGCTCCGTTCACCAATGACATCACATATCTGAACGATGGCGATTGGGCTGTTGTAGGCAAAACGAGTGTCCAGGTTTTCGATATCGAAGGCAAAGTCGTTACGCGCCCGCGGCACAGATCGATTGCTACCGCCGACCTGGTCTGCAAGGGCAATCACCGGCACTTTATGGAGAAGGAAATCTACGAGCAACCCGAGGTCCTCGCCGGTGCTCTTGGTCACTACATCAATGTGAACGAAAATCATGTCAAAGCCATTTCAACCGACATCGGTTTTGCCAAGGTTGAGAGCCTCGCAATTTCTGCCTGCGGCACCGCATACCTTGCGGGACTGATTGGAAAATATTGGTTCGAGCGCTACGCACGCTTGACGGTAGAAATTGATGTCGCCTCCGAATTCCGCTATCGAGAAATCCCATTGTCGCCACGGTCGGCAGCGGTCTTCATCTCTCAATCTGGTGAGACGGCTGACACGCTTGCATCGCTCCGGTATTGCAAAGCACAAGGTCTGAGAATTGGTGCTGTCGTCAATACCCCAGAATCAACTATTGCCCGCGAAGCAGATGCCATCTTTCCGATCCTCGCCGGGCCAGAGATCGGCGTTGCTTCTACCAAGGCATTCACATGCCAGCTTGCTGTTCTCGCTGCGCTAGCCATCGGCGCGGGCAAGGCGCGGGGCACAATCACGGATGACGAGGAACAAGTGCTCGTCCAAAGTTTGGCGACGTTGCCGGGCGTTATGCGACAGGTGCTGAACGACATCAAGCCGAAGATCGAGCTCTTGTCACGGGAATTGTCGCATTACCGCGACGTGATTTATCTCGGCCGCGGTACGAGTTTCCCATTAGCCATGGAAGGTGCGCTGAAGCTCAAGGAGGTCTCCTATATCCATGCTGAAGGTTATGYAGCAGGAGAATTAAAACACGGTCCGATCGCCCTGATCGATGAAAATATGCCAGTCATCGTCATCGCGCCACATGATCGGTTCTTCGATAAGACTGTCTCCAATATGCAGGAAGTGGCCGCCCGCGGCGGCCGCATCATTCTGATCACCGACGAGACGGGAGCTTCGATGTCGAAACTCCCCACCATGCACACTATCGTATTACCCAATGTCGAGGAGATTATCGCGCCGATGATCTTTTCTCTGCCGCTACAGCTTCTTGCGTATCACACGGCAGTGGTCATGGGGGCAGATGTGGACCAGCCGCGGAATCTAGCTAAGTCAGTCACAGTCGAATGATTGTGACGATTGGTTAAATCGCAACTCGCTCCGAGAAAATCCACGACTTGATCAGTCATCAAATAAGTGAGGTCGAATGCACGAACTTTCGCTCGCCGACGTGCCGTCGCGAATTGGCCAGGAACTCGGCAAATCCGAATGGATCACCGTTGATCAAACTACAATCGATCTCTTTGCCGACGCGACACACGATCATCAATTCATCCACGTGCACCCGGAACGCGCGGCAGTCGAAAGCCCGTTTGGTGGCACGATCGCTCATGGCTTCTTAACACTCTCGCTTCTGTCGGCGATGAACTTCAGCGGCATGCCAAGGATCCGCGAGCAGACCATGGGCCTTAACTACGGCTTAGACCGGGTGCGTTTCATGTCACCGGTCAAGACCGGCAGTCGTGTGCGCGGTCGCTTCGTTCTCTCTGAATGTCAATTTCGCGGCGCAAGCATGCTGGTGACCACCTACGAGGTGACGGTCGAGATCGAGAACGAGAACCGACCGGCACTCACTGCCAATTGGATCACGATCATTCAGTTTGACCCGAACGACAGGCCTAAAGGGATTTGACGCCAGCCCGCGCCAGTTGCCTGGTCTACGGATAGCATCGCCATGGACCTACGCGCTGTTTTGCATTAAGCGTCTGTTTTCCCTTACGATCGTGCCTTGCGAACGCCTATTGCTTTCGGCAGGTTGATTAGACTTGCGCCGCAAGCAAAGCGGCAGACTGCATGATGCGCAACATCTTGGAAAGCGTTGTCAGCGAGATGACTAGGCTCGTTCAACGTAAATGATTGTTGAAGTAACGGCGGTTGCTCATTTCCGGCCGAGCAGATCACCGAAGCCTGTTGCCAACGCCAGTATGTTGACGACAGTACTGGTAACGGCAATGCCAACCTTCCTCGACGGAAGACGCACCGCCACCGAGAGGATGTGACCGCGTGGGCCCCTCGCCATGCGCAGCCATCAAACGGGAAATAATCCTGCTAAGGCCCTCAACGCGGACTTTCACTAAGATGGAATTGCTTCGCGGGCCTGTACAGAAGACGGACGCTACGCCGGCGTCGCTCCTGATACCACGCCGGTCTTCAGCAGCAGGGCCAACTCCGCCAGCATCTCACGATCCTCTCGACCAGGGTCACGTCTTTGCGGTTGAACAACGCCGACATTGGACAGCACGCGACCGGCCATTGGACCTTGTTCACGTGCCGGTGCATTCGATCAAAAACTACGTCGTTTCTATTTTAGGTACCGCGCCACGTTAGAAAAGAGAAGCGCCCCACGGGTGGAACGCTCCTCGGATCTTCGAATTAAATGAAGCCGAAATTTTCCGCCGTAAGCGAGGTAAGATCCGACATGTCGTGCAGATTGTCGACATGAGCGAAGGCATGCGCGTGGTTCGCAGAATCGACATAGGCTAGTGTCGCACCGTGAGTTTTGCCATCCTGACCGAGAGTTTTTTCATCATGGTAGACAATGATGTCACCGCGGGCTTCGCCGTGAATAGCGGTCGCGGCGGCAGAGCTAGACGTGAACCCTCGATCAGTGATTACCACAACGTGCTCACCGTGCGCGTTCGCGGCCTCGCCATTGTAGAAAGTGTCCACAAATTCGCCTGGGAAACCCTTCGAATGGTTGACGAAATTTGCGCCAAACAGATCCCCTTTACCAAAGTCACCGGCGTCCAGGACAAAACGGTCTTGCTTCGGCTCGAAATCCATCACGGTCGTATAGCAGTGCGTTGTGCCAACCATAGGGTCGTGGAACCGAAACACGAAGGCGTCACCGTCTTCGCCGCCATTCAAAATGTCTGCGCCGTCACCAGCCGCAAGGATATCCCTCCCGGGGCCGCCGTCGAGCCGGTCGTCGCTCTCGCCGCTATGCGGTATTGCGCGGGGCGCGTAGGTGGTGTCGCTAAACAACAGGTCGTCATCATCACCACCAAAGATTGTGTCGGAGCCATCACCGGCTCGGACAATGTCATGGCCCCGACCGGCCTCGATCCTGTCGTGGCCGTCATGAGCCCGAATCAGATCATCGCCGCCGCCGGCTTTAATCCAGTCATTGAAATTGCTTCCATCGATTATGTCATTGTCATCGGATCCGTAAATAAAGGGGCTGTTATCAGTGCCTTTGAACATCATCGCATATACTCCTTATGAGGCAGCCTGCGCCGCCAGCAGCCCTTATGTTTTCTAAGAGCGAATTAGTGAAATCCATTGTTTTGATAGGAACGATTTGAATGACGGATGCCAAAATGTTTATCTCGGCGGCACTGTGCGCCCTTCGCGGTGGCCGGCAGAATATGAAAAAGACCTGGGGCTATGACAATCGGCGGCCAAACAGTGGCAACAATGTCCGCGACATCTCGTTGACGAAGGCGAAAGCTTTCCTCCCTCGTATGCGCTGCAGACATAATCCGCAGAGCACCTTACTCAGGGTGCTTTGCAGATCGAAAACCTCAGCTCCAGGCTGGAGCGGTGGCTTCTCGCCATTCAGGAAATACTTACCCAGAATGGCGTACTTCCAGCGGACCTGGTCGTGCAGAGTATGGGTGCGGGCGTTGCGCGCGTTCCTGCCAGCTCGAACAACTTGTTGGTGGCCGCAATCGCGATTTCCGTGGAGAGTATCTTCGCTTCGGCGGTAACGATCTGGGCTTCCGCAACGGTTCAGGAAGAACAAATTGGCGATGCTGATCACCAGCAGGAACAGCGCCGAGATACTGGTCCCGACGACGCCGTCAATGTTGTGAATATCCTCAAGCCGACCCGACGCGTCCCTATGACAAGCTTCTCCGCCAACGGTGAGCCCAACACGGCGGGGTGGGAGTCGGACGGGCGTCTCACCCATCACTCGCGAGTTGCCCAGACGGCTGAACCGGCCTCGGGATCGGGCATCGCACCGCAGGTCGGCAGCCGCCTGGCCCCACCCATTGGCTGACCGACGATCATATCACTGCGGATTACAGGCTCCTGGACCAGGAGTTGCAGGGACGCTCTGCGGATCTGGCCGCCCGGACGAGCGTCGTGAATTCTGTCGTGGCATAAGCTCAGCTACAGTCGCGCTTTCGTTGTGCGAGCCTAAGTTTGTTGGCGCGGCAAATGCTTGTGCCACCAGCTGGAAAATAAACCATAATATATTTGGAAATATATTTTCGTATAGTTTTCCATTAAATGGTGAACTATCAATGCATTACCGTTCTTTGGTATAACATAAACGAATATACCATTAAATATATCCTCTGCGTCTCTTGTCTTAAATCGGGTAATTGTAGAGAGTCTGCTTATGAAAGCAGGTATGACAATGCTGAAATATTCAACAGGCGAAGGGCTGTCGCAGGGAGGAACGTCGGGGGCTATGGTCCAGGAGGTAGGCTCCGGCACGGCAGGGACAACGCCTCCTATGTCCCAAAGAGCGTCGGGTCGACACAAGACCCAACGGACGCGATGCGAAACTTGATCCGGTCGAGCGATCTGGCTTTTCTCATGGAAGCTCATGATGCCCTCTCCGCGGGTCAGGCGGAGTTTGCAGACCTTTGGGCGTCCAGCCCAGCACCGGATGTTAGGTTCGCTCGTTATGGAGTTAATATGTCGCTAATTAAAAGAAAAATCTTCGCCCTAGGCGTCTCGACCCTAATGGCATGCGGCGCGTCGGCGGCCGATCTAGCTGACCACAGCGTTCCGAGCGTCCCCTCTTATGACGCACCGGGAACCTTCTCGTGGGTCGGGGCTTACGCCGGTCTTCACGGAGGTGTCGCGGCCTCCAAATTCAACCCGTTCAACAATGGTCGCGCCCCAGCGGTGGGCGCTCAGGTAGGTTACAATTTCCAGGCCGGATCGGGCGTTTTCGGCGCAGAACTGGAAGGCTCGTACTTGAATAACGAAGTGCGTGTGCCCGGCGGCAACGTGGAAAGCCGCTTCCGCGGTGCCGCGAAAGCGAAGGCTGGCCTGGGCTTTGATCGCACTTTCGTCTACGGCACCGCGGGCGTCACAACGACCGAGTTCGAGGGCCGCCGCCTCGTATCCGGATCGGACAAATGGAAATCCGGACCGGATAGCTGGAAACAGGGCTACCTCTTCGGTGGCGGCGTCGAGCACGCGTTTTCGGGCGGCGTGTCGGCAAAGATCGAGTACAACTACGTCATTAACAACGCCGTCCCGACCCCGAGCGCAGGCATCAGCTCGAAGTCCAACCTCAACGATAATGTAATTAAGGCGGGCCTTAACTTTCGCTTCTGACGAACTCGTCTGAAGCCTTGAGCAAACGCAAATACCAGGCAACCGCCCGCACGATCGGCCATGCCTCGAAATGCCGGCCCTTGAAATCAGCCATCGATTGCCGCTTCAGCTTTTCGGTAATAGCATTCAGAATCATCGGCTCGCTCCACAACTTTCGGAGGGGCAATCTCTCTTCCCATGGTCCACATACCGTTAAGCGCCAAAATTTGCGACAGGCCCTGCTTCGAAGTTGTCAGTCGTCTGCCGTACGGTTCCGAGTGAATGCCAAGCTATAGCGATCGGGCTGGCGCACTCGGATAAAATTGACGGCTCGAATTGTTTTTCAGACGAGCGGCGCCAAACGGTTGCCGACGACGATCCCGCCTGGAAGATGCGCTTTTGGGTTGTATATATCAAGGGTATCTAATATGGTTTTCAGAGTTAGCCGCCCACCGAAATGGGCACTTACTGCTTAGATGTGACGAAGTTAATCTTGCGCCGAACCGGGAGGTTGTCGTGAAGGAAGAATCCTCAGCGGTCTCGAATCTGGTGTTCGATTTCCTGTCAGAGTCAGCCAGTGCAAAGAGCAAAGACGATGTGTTACTCTTACTTGGAAAAATTTCACAATATTTCGGGTTTAGTTATTTCGCGATATCCGGCATCCCCTCGCCTCCGGAGCGAATTGATCCCTATTTCGTTTTGGGCAATTGGTCAGCCGGGTGGTTTGATCGCTATCGTGAAAACAACTATGTCCACGCCGACCCCATAGTGCAGTTTAGCAAGACATGTGATCACGCATTTGTTTGGTCGGAAGCTCTGCGAGATCAAAAACTCGCTCGGCAGAGCTGTCGGGTCATGAATGAGGCACGCGAATTCAAGTTGATTGACGGCTTTAGCGTTCCTTTACACACTGCCGCCGGGTTTCAATCGATTGTCAGTTTTGGAGCGGAAAGGGTAGAGCTCTCAACCTGCGACCGAAGCGCGCTCTATCTGATGGCGGCTTACGCGCACAGCCTGCTCCGCGCCCAAATTGGGAATGATGCCAGTCGAAAGATTCAGGCCTTACCCATGATCACAACGCGAGAGCGCGAAATCATCCATTGGTGTGCCGCAGGCAAAACAGCAATAGAGATCGCAACGATTCTCGGACGATCCCATCGAACCATTCAAAATGTCATTTTGAACATCCAGCGAAAACTCAATGTGGTTAATACACCTCAGATGATTGCCGAAAGCTTTCGTCTCAGAATCATTCGCTGAAATATATGGAGTTTTCGGCCACTTCAAGGATCGGGCCTGTTGGATCACGACAGCCATCATGGTCTGATGGTAGCCCGTTGAAATGCAGAGCTAAATCTGCGCCTGAATTGATAGACAGGCGCAACACAGTTTTCGGTAGGTCGAGCAGAGAGCATCCATTGGATGGCTGCGAGGACGTGCTTTGAATTTGTTTCCTCAGAAGTCGTCCAATGGCCGCCTACCGCCAGACGGCCCCCCCGAATTGACCAGTCGCGTCTTTCGGGGTGATCCCCGACAGATCGCAGTGGTTGGCATTGTCTGGTCGGGCAGCTTGGATTAGCCGCGCACTTTTGACCGGCGCATTTATCACGCAATACGCGTTAAAGCGTGCGGGGAGCCCTGGCAATGTATTCGCCCGGTTGCCACTTGGCCTGCAGTTGACGCTTGCCCCCTCCAAACGTCCGGATGGATCCACGGGCTCACCGCTGAAGTCGCATGTCTTCCCGGTTGACGTTCCCGGATTTCCAACCGGGCCGGCAAGCGTGACGCCGCGGATCACAACGCCAGTTTCTACGGGCTTCGCTGCGACCTTGCCTTTTTGGTGCTCCTCAGCTGCGGCTCCCTGCGTTAAGGTGAAGGTCAGAGCGAAAGCAGCTAGGCATCCGAAAGCTCTCAAAGTAGCAGTCATTAAGCTTCTCCTCTTTTGCCGGCCGGCAAGATGTCGCTTCCGGACCGATGTCTCTGAATCGAATGAAAGGACCTGCGCCCCTTTCAAGTTACCGAAACTTGATCAGGTAATTCACGGCCACGTTCTTGGGACGCGTCTCAAGAGCTGTGCGTGCCGGATTTTCCGGTGAACCTGTCGATTTGCTTGAAATGGAAGTTCCGGCGGCACTGCCTTGTTGCGAAATTCCCGCCGGCGTCGTTATCTCATAGGGATGCGCGTGAACTTGCAGAGCATCGCATTGGAGTGATCCAACAACATTCGCAACATTATTGCCAGTTGGATCTAGCCGTCGTTTCGCGTCAGGGTCCATACCGGCACCGGCATCGAAACCGCGCAGGAACAGCCCACGGTAGTCTGGAATCCGAAATTCCAGATCGGCCGTAGAACTCCGCTCTCCATAGAGTCCGCCGAGAACGGCGTAGAGTTCTGGATAGGCGGCTGCCCTGAGATAGCGTCCATCGCAAAGCATCCATCCCTGGGCTTCGACGTAGCTGATAGGAGCTTCCGCATTTGTACCCGCAGCCGCGCCAGAGCTTGCGCAGGGTGTGTTGCTCCAGATTGTATTGACCGAGCTCGAGATAGGGGCAACCTGCCCCGCAAAGGGACAGACCGCACCGATTGGAGGCCCTGCAAACATCTTTGGTTCCTCGGTCAAGATTGATGTGTGAGGGAAGGAGTGCCAATTATCGGCAACAGTAGGCACTCACCGTGCATCAGTTCCGCCCTGACGGGCGGAGCTGAAGCCAATTCACCTTGCCATCAAGCCGATTTTACGTCCCAGGTATTGTCCTCTTTGAGCTCGCCTACGAGATTGAAGACGTTAGAGGGAAACTTGGCTTCCCTGGTCTGGGTGATCGTGTCGATACTGAGCACCGAGCCGATAGTCACATTCGTTCCCGCGGCAATCCAATAGCTCGGAGTCGGCGTGAACGTGTGGAGCAGATTGGTGCCCGCTTGTGCAACATAAGTTCCTGTTCCGGACATGCCGATGCCCACGGAGAACCGGTTGTTTGGCACATTGCCAGCATCGTTGATGACCAGTGATCCTGCAGGATCACCCTTGATCGGCGCGGTCAGGCCAGGTCCATCATTTAATGAAAAAGTAGTGGTGTTTCTCCCGCTAGGGCTGCAGTCCTGCACCCCGGAGGCAAGAAAATCCACGCCAGGAATCAGTTGTCCCGTGTCGCTCCAGACGAAATTATAGGCGAGCTCCCAAGTGAATTTGATTTGATTGCCAACCCGAATTTGATACGGAGAGCAGAACCATGCCAAGGAGAAAACATTGGCAACAGGTTGAGGCATCTTTTGATAGACATAGAAGGTCCAAGGTTGCGCCGATTGATTCTTCAACAGCAACGAATATTGCGTTCCTTGGGCAAGCGCCGCGCTTCCCGGCTGTGATGCACGGGCATGATCCGTCATTTCCTTGTCTACGTAGCTGACATGCAAGGACATTTGATTCTCCCTTTCCGCTGATTTTCTGTCTTCACGCCAGGACCGATCCAAACGTTTGGACTGCTCCTTGGCCCAGCTCCAACTGAGGCGAGTGTTATTGGAGACACCAATTCAGCTATAATCATTTCTGGGTGACGTAAATGAGTAGATATACTCCCTGACAGACCATCACGAACCCATAGGCATGCCCCCGAGACCCGGGACGGAAAGAGCGGTCGAAGCCTATTTGGTCGGTAGCGGATAAGCACCGGCCGAGATGGTTTTCTAACGTGATCCCATCAACGAAAAGCTGCCTGAGAGGCGGCTTGATCGAGCCTTAGGCGCCTTTGACGCACACCGGATGCTCTGCAAATTTACTCTAGCGGTACGGGATGATGGCATTCTTAAGCCCGTTTTGGCCGATCTTTCCGTTACCGCCATTTCCCATGCCGCGCGGATTGTTTGATTTCAAACCATGGTAGCGCGACGAACGACGTTAATCATCCGCGACCTAACTCAGAAATGAGTATTTCTACTCATTTTGAAGGACAGAAAGATCGAGCATAGTGATCTCCGGGGGCAGGGAGCGATGATGAAGATTTGCATTGGGGACTCTCGGGCTAACGCCGTGCTCATGGAGAAAATCTGGCGATTTCGACACCAGCAATTTGTGGAACGACGTGGATGGCAGGCATTACGCAAGAGTGACAGACGGGAAATAGATCAGTTTGATCACGATTGCGCTATTCATTTTAGCGTTCTCAAGAACGATGCGGTGATCGGGTATTCTCGGCTCCTTCCTACGGTGCAGCCACATCTTCTTTCAAGCGTCTACCCGCAAATCATGCGGGGCCAAAAGTGGCCAAGGTCGCACGACGTTTTCGAATGGACGCGGTGGGCGGTTGCAAGCGGTGACGAAAGGATTGACGGGATTCGAGTATCGCGGGTTTTAATGATCGGGTTGATGGAGTTTTGCCGCGTTGCCGGCATCACCTCGCTTATCGGCGAGACGCACCCAAAGCTGATAAACTCCTTGCGCGCCAACGGGTGGCAAACACACATACTCTCAGAGCCCAGCATTTTCGAAAACGAATTAGTCGTGCCACTCGAAGTCATCCCCTCGTCCGCCCCGCAGACGTTGAAGGCAACTAGCTAGCATAGGAAATTCCGCTCGATGTTTGAACCTTACGGCTCAGGAAGTTTTGGTCACCAATTCGCCGCCAGTCCGGCTCATAAGCGCACACAAGTCCCCGCCTGGAATTCTTTTGCACAAGCGGTGCTACTTCGCAATCAATGCTTAGGTCAGAGAGCCAGTCACGTAGCCGCCCGGATCGATTGCAGCCTAATGATTCCGCAGCCTATGCCACCCTAGAACGGCATGGGACAGTCAGTGTACCTCAGTCACTCGCGTCATTGGCATCCCTTTATGGGGACGGCGAGGAAAGCAACCAACGGAGAGTCATAACATGGAAACGACAACTACCCGCAAGCCCGTTAATCTCATCGGTAGCGAGTTGAGCGTGTTTGCCAAGGCGCCGCGCGTCGGACCGACTCCTTCGACCACAGAAATTGCTGCCATGATCAAGGGGGGCAAGCCAGGCGACATGGACAAACTGGACGTTTAAGTTTCATCCGTGTGACCGTCGCCAAGGCGGCGGTCACTGCCCCTTTAGATTTTCATCAACTAAGCGATCACCCATGTTCAAGGGAACGATTGACCGAGGTCATCTCGAGTGCGTGGCTGAGCCCCCGATGTACCCGCCGCCCTACCCCAACATCTCGATCAAGATCCTAGACCATCCTTTGCTCGAAAGCTTCCGGTGGGACACCACTGATCAAATCATCCTGATCTGCCGCGAGCGTTCCGCCGAAGCGAATGGGCAGCTTGTGGCACTCAGGGATTGGCCGATAGAACGAGCGCAGGATTTCTGTGCCTTTGGGCAATGGCCATTGGACTATCAGACAATTTCGATCAACCGCCATTCCGGCACGGTGACCTTCAGCGCCGGACATGGAGGTGTTGCGCCACTTTATCTGAAGGTCAGCGGCGAGCGCATTGATCTCTCCTGGTCGATAGCGGACTTTTATTCGGGCATGACCCTCGCCGACATCGACACGGACCGAACTGGCCTGCGTCTTGTCGGCACGCTCCCCTATGCAACAACCACGATGTTTCGCGGTGTTTTCATGCTGACGGAGCGCGCGTCGCTTTGCATCAGCAGGACAGGAGACGTCGAGACGAAATATCCCCCTCCGGCACCGTATTTCATCCCGACCCCGCTTGTGGATGAGGCCGATGTTGCAGCCGCAGCATGCCGTTTGATCGACACCCTGCTGCGTCGCTGGCCGCTCACGCCCACCCTCACGGCTAGCGAATTCAGCGGAGGATTGGATTCGGCAGTCGTTGCCGCCATTTTGGCTGGGCAGCATCCTGACGCCCTGCAAACCTATGCCTTGGAGGTCGAGGGGCCAGCTCGAAGTCAACAGACTTCGCGGCGCGACATAGCAATCGAGCACTTTGGCTTCCACGACCAAACGCTGCGCGTTGACACGATACCAATGGTTCCGTGTGGGTTCGAAGTGAGTAGCGACTACGTCCCCGCTCCCTACAATGCCGATCTGCAGCGGCCCCTCCATCAACTATTGAAGTCGCTCGCAACTGCCTCAGCCCCGCGGGCGGTCGCAACTGGTACAGGCGGTGATGAGTTGCTAATGGCCCATGCTTTCGAGCAAAGTCACGAGCAAATCGCTCGTAATATTAGCGATGCATTCCTTCCTGCAATCCTTCCCTCCGCCATGACGCTGGTGCTCAAAAACCGATTGCCCGACTATGCAGCAAGCTGCGATCGGGCACCCTTCCCTATTCTGCCAATCTCGGTACTGGAGGCACACGCCGCGCGTGCTCCTTTGTTTGCGAGCCATGGCATATGGCCAATTAGCCCATTCGCCCAGCCAGAAGCCGTACGATTTTATCGGAGTTTGCCTTTAGCCTGGAGGCACGAAAAGGCGCTGCATCGCCGGATGTTGGAACGGCTTGGATATCCCAAACGGTTCTTCGGCGTTTCTATAAGAGAAAATTTCGAACACTATCTGACCGGCTCGCTGATTATCGGTGCTAGCGAGATCACTAGTCAATTATCCCGTCGTTGCCTGCTGCATGAACTGGGGCTGATCGATGCTGACCGCCTGATCGCCACAATAGACGACATCCGATACGATTCTCCGCTTAGCGAGCTCGGCTTTATCTTCCACGCGATTAACGTTGAACACATGCTTCGGCGAATTGATGGAACTTGAAGGAGATCACCCGCTACCGCAGCGGGGACTTCAACACGCCTGCAATTGGTAACCCGTGCATCGCCACGGAACAAGGCCGATAGGTTCGCCGGCACTTTGAAAATGTCGGGCTTCTGGAGCGAGACTTATATGAACATTTGCCATTGCTTAATGGCGTTGCGTGGGCGGGATTGGCAGATGCGCCTGCGATGATCTGCCTAACAGGTACGGACAGTTAGGGCTTGGTCTTAGCATGCAGTCACGACTTGATGTAAGGTCGCATCAACTGCTTTGCCTCTTGAAAAAATCCGCTCATTCGTCAGGCGAGCAAATCAGCTATGAGGCAATACCTGCAATCGCCTCCAGGAATGCATCGATCTCTTCCTCGGTATTGTAATAATGTGGCGACGCTCGCACCACGGGCGGGAGTTGTCGCGTATAGGCGTCGACGGGTGTACTGGAAGGAGGGGAAACTGAGACGTTGATTCCCTTGCCAGTCAGATAAGCCATGACAGATGACGAGTCCCAGTCGTTGACAGTGAATGAGATGATGGAAGCAAGGGGCGTCCCGAGATCATGTACGGACACGGCACGCATCCCCCTCAGGCCTTCGCGAAGCTTTGACGAAAGGTGATTGCAGCGCTCTTCGATATTTTCGAGCCCAATGTCGAGCGCGTAGTCCACTGCTGCCCGCAGGCCGAGACGAACCGAATAGTTCTTCTCCCATGTTTCAAAACGCCTGGCATCAGGTCGCAATTCGTATCGATCCGGACCAGTCCAGGGCGCGCCATATAGGTCGATCATGGCTGGCTCGATCTTATCCAGGAGTGATTTGCGCATGTACATGAATCCCGTTCCCCGTGGGGCCCGGAGAAACTTCCTGCCGGTAGCAGTCAGGATGTCGCACCCGAGCGCGTTGACATCGATCGGGATTTGACCCGCAGCTTGGCATGCGTCGAGCAGATAGAGAATGCCATTTTCGCGCGCTATTCGGCCGATCGCTGCTGCTGGATTGATAAGCCCGCCGTTGGTCGGGATCCAGGTAACCGCTATCAACCGAACGCGATCATCGATCATTTTCGCCAGTGCGTCCGGATCAAGGACCCCAGAAGCGTCATTCGGAATGACTTCGATCGATACGCCGGTGCGCCTGGCAACCTGCAGAAAGGCGATGTAGTTGGCTGCAAATTCGGCACTTGCCGTCAGGATCCGGTCTCCAGGTCCGAAAGCGAGGGAATAGAAGGCGCGTTGCCAAGCGATCGTCGCATTTTCAGCTATCGCAATCTCGTCACGGGCGCAGTTTACGAAGGTGGCCAAGCTGTCGTATGTCCCCTCCAGTAGAGAGTTGGCCTCAGCTGCGGCTTCGTATCCGCCGATCTCCCCTTCCCGGCTTAGGTACCCAACCACCGCTTCAATAACAGGGCTCGGCATCAGCGCAGCACCAGCATTGTTAAGGTGGTTTCTGTTTTTTGTGCCGGGGGTATCAGCACGCAAGCGAAGAAGGTCCAAAGTCTTGCGAGCGTCGCGGCTGATTTGCGACATGAGGGATTCCTTCCTTTGATCGAGCGTCAATCTTGTTGACGCAATCGGCGCTGTCACGGAAGCTGACAACTTCGCAACCCGATGTGCAGAATTGAGCGACGGGGCGTAAGCGTCCGCCAATTCAGCCGGCCAGAGCGCTCCGCGCAGTCCGATTTGCGAAACTTCACGAAGACCAAGGTGAGTTTCTCAGAAGGCGTTGTTCGTCTCGACGAACCAGCTCTTTCACGAATTGCTTTACGGCTCTCACTCTTGGAAGATAGGCTAGGTCTTGATGTGCAGACATCCAGATCTCGCGCTCGCCGCTCAGCTCGTCGAGCACTGGAACGAGACCCAGGTTTAGACTGAGTGCGAATTCGGGAAGGGCTACAATTCCTGCGCCCGCAGACGCCGCGAACATCTGCGACATCATGCTATTTGAGCTGAACGCAATTTTTGGGGTGGGTACGAGTTCCTCTAGCCAGAGCACGCTTTCGAGCTGAATCAGCTCCTCGATATAGCCAACAAAGCGGTGCTCGCTAAGGTCCGCCGCCTGAGAGGGAACGCCATTTCGCTCAAGATAAGCCTGCGAAGCGAACAACCCAGTCTTGAAACGTCCGATCAGCTGACTGTCGAGAGAAGTTMCATGGGGCTTGAAGAAGCTTAGGAATAAATCAGCTTCCCGGCGCGCGACCCGAACGGTTTGCGGCGATGTTACAAGCTCGAGGTCTAGATCAGGGTACCGGCTACTGAGTTCAACGAGGCGCTCGGAGAGATAAAGCGTTGCGATGCCTTCCATGGTGGCCAATCTGACTGTGCCGCGTATTTCGTCACGATTGCTTACGTCGCTGCGAAGAGCATTCACGCCGTTCTCGATTTCCTCCGCTCGCCGCATTGTAACCAGGCCGGCCGGTGTCAGCAGAAGCCCGTCCTTGGTCCGTTCGACGAGTGCACCGCCAACCGTATATTCCAGACGAGCAAGTCGGCGAGATACGGTGGAGTGGCTGACTTTTAGTTCGCGAGCGGCGCCGGTCACGCTCTTGCACCGAACGACGATGAGGAAGAGTTTGAGATCGTCCCAATCAAGATGATCGATTGCAGTCGCCATGCTACCTCCGTCTATTTTTGCACAGGGTAGTGCATCCTATTCGGGTTGGCTCGCAAATTCGTTTTGATAGTTTCAAACGTGCTATGCCGCTGTATGTGTGGTGTGCAGTGAAGCAAGATATCTTGCGGAAACGCGGATCGCCAGCAGGCCGCACTACTTGAACCTACCTTGGGAGAACGCATGTCCAGACGAACTGTGAGTGCCTCGAACGCTGCGGCAGTGGGGCCGTATTCGCACGCGACATGGGCCGGCGACCTCCTGTTCTGCTCCGGCCAGACACCGCTAGATCCCCGCACTGGCAAACTTGTCGACGGAAATGTAGCCGACCAGACACGCCAGTGTTTCGATAATCTGTTTCAAGTCCTTGAGGCAGCAGGCCTGGGGTCGGATGACGTCGTATCCGTCAATGTCTATCTCACCGACATGGGTGACTTTGGCCAGATGAATGAGATTTACGCCACGCGTTTTTCATCGCCCTACCCGGCCCGCACCACAATCGGCTGCGCCAGCCTGCCGCTTGGAGCACGCATTGAAATCGGTCTAACAGCAAAACGGCAATCTTGAGCCTGCCTTTGCCGAGCTAGTCGAGATGGCTGATGGCGAGCCTTGATCAGTAGGGGAATATAGATGGGAAACATGAAATTCCGGGCCGCGGCTGCTCATATTGCCCCCGTCTATCTCGATCCTGGGGCGAGCGCGGAAAAAGCTTGCTCGGTGATAGCAGAGGCGGCCCGAAATGGCGCATCGCTCGTGGTATTTTCGGAGAGCTTTCTTCCCGGTTTCCCTGTCTGGGCAGCACTTTACCCGCCCATTCAATCGCACGAACATTTCAAACGCTTCTTGACAGCTTCGGTGTACATTGACGGCCCGGAAATTGAGCGTGTGCGAAAGGCCGCCTCCGATAACGGTGTTTTCGTTTCAATCGGTTTTTCGGAGCGCAACCCGGCAAGTGTCGGAGGTTTGTGGAATAGCAATGTTCTGATTTCCGATACCGGCCAAATCCTGGTCCACCATCGAAAACTGGTCGCAACCTTCTTTGAAAAACTAGTTTGGGATCCGGGCGATGGCGCAGGATTGGTCGTCGCAAACACGAGAATCGGTCGCATTGGCGGCCTAATTTGCGGGGAAAATACAAATCCGCTCGCGCGCTACAGCCTGATGACGCAGGGCGAGCAAGTTCATATAAGTAGCTATCCGCCGATCTGGCCCACTCGCGTTCCCACAGAAAGCGACAACTACGACAACCGGGCAGCCAACCGCATCCGTGCCTCAGCGCACTGCTTCGAGGCCAAGTGCTTCGGGATCATCGTGGCGGGGCACCTGGACGAAGTCGCACGCAAATCCATTGCTTTGGATGATCCTGCGATCGAAGCGATCATAGATGCCAGTCCGCGGGCTACTAGCTTTTTCCTAGGGCCGACTGGCGCCGCAACTGGTGACGAAATGATCGATGAAGGTATCGGCTATGCCCAAATCGATCTCGACGACTGTGTTGAGCCGAAACGATTTCACGACGTCGTTGCTGGTTACAACCGCTTCGATATTTTCGACGTCACCGTGAACCGGGTGCGTCGAAACCCAATCAGATTTTTGGAAGGCCGCGCTGAGGACGCTCTAACGGGCCCCGAGGCCGTGGCCATGCCGGAGTAAAGGTGATGGCGCGGACGGGTATGCACATGACCAAGAAGGGTTTCTCCTTCCAGGGCCCTGCCGACGGCGTTCATGCCCTTAAATCGTGGATCACCCCTGAAGATGATCTTTTTCTGGTGACGCATATGGGGTTCCTGGAGATCGACCCCGAGCATTGGCATTTGGATGTGGATGGCCTCGTCGGTAACCCGACGAGATTGCATCTGTCTGACCTCCAAGCAATGCCACAGCGCGAGTACATGTCGTTTCACGAATGCGCTGGAAGTCCGCTTGCGCCGACAGTGGCTAAACGCAGGATCGGAAATGTGGTTTGGAAAGGTGTGCCGCTGTCGCTTGTTCTGGAACGCGCAAAGATCAGCAGCCATGCGTCCTACATCTGGACTTCTGGCCTCGAGTGGGGCGAATACACAGATGTTGAAGAAGCCTATCAAAAAGACCTGCCGATAGGCAAAGCACTTGCAGAAGAAGTTATCCTCGCGCTTGAGATCAACGGTCGGCCACTCACGCCAGAGCGCGGAGGACCGGTTCGATTGGTCGTGCCAGGTTGGTATGGCACAAACTCCGTAAAATGGGTTGGTTCGATCACGGCTGCGGATCGGCGCGCAAGCGGCGCCTATACGACGCGCTTCTATAATGACCCCACCGCGTCGGGAACGAAGCCGGTTTGGGGCGTGGCCCCGGAGTCCGTCATCGTATCGCCGTCCCCAGATGATCTGCTGTCAGCGGACATGCCAACGAAAATATGGGGCTGGGCTTGGGGAGATCATCAGATCTCCAGCGTCGAGGTCAGTGTGGATGGGGGAGGCTCATGGCAGACTGCCGCAGTAGGGCCGCGCGAGGGTAGAAGTTGGCAGCGGTTCGAGTTGCCGTGGACCCCTTCATCAGGCCAGAATATCTTGCTATGTCGGTGCACGGACGAACTTGGGGAGGGACAGCCGTTGACTGACGCGAGAAACGCGGTACACACGGTTCAAGTTGAAGTTAATCCTTGAACCGGAGCCTGCGACACTGAGATGGGCATCCACGGACGCACGAAAAAATCGAGATTTTTCGATGAGCCAGCGGCAGTACGGGCTGCCACATCGACAGGACAAGGGCTTTCCTGCGAAAGGTGCGATCGGGTGGAACCGAAGCGGTAGCCGGCCTCACACCAGCCCACGCACGACAAACACCGCCCATTGAACGGCCGAGGCGATGATCGCGATCATGCGCTGTAGATCGGCAGTTGTCGCAGCACCTGTCCGCGCTTGTCACCCGATCATTGGCGACACCAGGGCGCTTGTTTTGAAATGCGGACTGGTATCGTTATCATGGCCACCCGTCTTTCCCCTAGTCATCACTGGGTGCATTTCGTTTGTGACTCGATTGAGAAAACCATGCRCAAGAGCCCTCACTCCAGCCAAATCTGGGAGGCTCGCTGCCACGACCTCTCGCCGATGTACTCGGATTGCCTACAATCTGAATACCTTCATTCGTACGCCAATTGTGGGCAATACGGGCCCGACGAACACGCCTCGATTTCTGTCACTCGCAAAGAAATTAAGAAGATGACCGGTATTTTTCTCGACATCGGCGAATGTGCGTCGGCTCGTGGCTACCATAGGGGAGTATGAGCTTTGCTGAATCTGCTGCGCTGTTCACCTCCGTAAATGCGTAACCGGCGGCGCGATAGTCTAGCGTGGCGCGCCCAACGATTCTCGCGGCGGCAATTATCGTTCGTCGAATGTGCACGAATAGTAGCTGACCCTGCTACCTCATCCGGAAGACCGGATTGTCGGGAAAACCTTTCGCCTCCCAAGGCAGCGTGGTTGTCGTCGAACTTGTTTCGACGGCAGCCACGTGTTGTGGCTATGAGACCGCCTGTGTCGCGTGGATAAAAGTATCAATATTCCGGGAGCGAGCGCCGGTGACTGGCGCGATAAGAATGCCGTTCGTTTTTGCTTTGAGGTGTGTGGCTCGCCCAGCGAAGCTGGTCGGATCCACCGCAAGGGAGCCAAGATGTCATTCTTTCCGACCTGCCGAGAACGCTTTTTGTGCCGGCCGAATATAATGGTGGCTCGAGTAAACCGACTTCGGCGTAACCGGCGTTCTTCCCACGCGTTCTCCTGTCAGCGATCTGTGTTCGACTTTCAATACAAGAGCGAAGGAAGTGTCTCCTTCGAGACTCCGATTCTGCCAATAAATTCAACTCACTGGCGATCGTCCCGATGGTGACGAAATACTCAATCCGACCAACATTTCGGAGTTGTCAGATAGAGGGGAACTTTTCGTGCTGCTAGAGGGAGTCCCAGCCATACATGACCACTTCGAGCTTTGGCCATCACCAACGGAGATTGTCAACTCGAACATTCGCGGACTCAAGCAAACCTTCAGCGCGCTTGCTCAATACTATATCGTTTCGAGTTCTGTATTCGATGGCCAAAGTATAAATGTACGCCATGGCGATTGGCCAAATATATCAAAAAATATATTATTGTTAAATATTGATCTATGGCGGAGCGCCGTCTAGACCTGCTCAACACGCGGCAGGGGGACTACCCTGGTCAGCGACGGGAGGCTTAGATGAACCGACGTGACAAAATGCATCCAAACAGAGCCAGGTGGGATAGCCCGGAAATGGGGCTCGCCTTCCTCGATGGCGAACGTGTGGTTGCTCCACGGCGTGCTATACGCTGGCCGGCCGCACGGAACGAGCATCTGGATGCGCTTTGCGAAGTCGCAGATAGCGGAAGATATTATCGGGTTAACCGTCCCGTGGTGACCGGCATGGAGCCGAGCCTTGAAAAAATGTCGAAATTGCAACAACCATCTGCCGAACACGAGGCAAGCATAGGCCTGGGCCCAACCAAAGCACTCCTCGCCGCCAACCATGAACCGGAACGAATGGATCAGATCACATGGTCTCTTTCAATATCTGAACGTGTCTTTGATTGCGCTGGAGGTGACTCTGACAACGGCGAAACCATCGCTACTGATGGACAAGTCGAGGCTCTCGCGAACCGCGGATACATCAACACCGCCGATGCCTATTATCGGCTGGTTGATAGGAATAACCGATCGGCAAAATTACTCGTTGACGATGAGGCCGACACACGTCCACCGAAGAGCTATCATGAACATGTTGATTTCGAAAACTGCCACTACATTGATGGCACTTGCAGGCCTTGGAGACACGGTTCGCTTAAAGCCGGGCGCTTACGCGAAATACGACAGGCGGTAGACATTGACCAGCGCGCCATCCCGACGCGGCCTTGCGCCTATGGCATTGAAATTAGTGGCAGAATGCGATAGCTGCCAATTACGGCCGCGGCTGTAATAAGTGGTTGATGCCGAATCTGGTTCGGTCCGAAACACGGTGCCGGTATTGGAAGGGCCGACTAATTCGACCTTCAATTCGAAGCGACCGTCCGGTCTCAATGCAAGAAGCTCCTGTAGGGTCCTTGAAGGATATCGACAGAGGAAAACTATCAAATGCGGTGTTGCAAGAACGCGCCCCAACGTCGTGGGGTTGACCCAAATTTTGCTCCTGAACCAGAACCTGCAAAGGCCGATATTGCCTACGATGCTATTCGACGAATTCTCCACAGTAACGGTCGTGTGCCGGGGCAACATCTCAGGGAACAGGATCTAGCGTCCAAGCTCGATCTGGGTCGAACGCCAGTTCGCGAAGCACTTCAGCGGCTAGCAGCTGAAGGGAAGATCCAATACATCCCTCAAAGAGGCTTTTTCACGAGGCCGATGTCGGAAAGAACTCTGTTAGATTTTTATGTTGTCGGACGTGAGACCCTGATCTCGGCGTTAAATCGAATGCTGCCGCAGGTCCCAGAGAGCTGGACCGTGACGGATAAATTGTCCCCTGACGAACTTGCCTTAAGGGCAGAAGCGATATTCACTAAAATCGCCCAAGAAGCATCGAATTGCGAGGCTTGCAAAATCGTCCACCGATTCTGTTTTTGCACTCACCCTCTACGAATGGAAATAACTGCGTCGGAACTTCGGCTCGCGTTTGTCGAAAGCCTCGAGAAGTTAATTGCCGCAATGTCTGAACTAGGCACGGCAACGACCCTGGTGGAGTCCGCGTTGATGAACCACCTTGATCTAGAACAGGGTGCCGTCTCAAGGATTGTCCAAGAGGTGAACGAACGTGGATTAACAGGTTTTCCGGGGCCCGCGAAAAGTTTGTGACATCGCAACCGTCATCTCGACGAATGATCCTGATCAACGAACCTGAGGAATTTTGTCGAGTACCGCGCATATCTGCCGCTGCTGCGGGCAATCCAAAAGCCGACATGGGGATCACCTGCCAGCAATCTAATTATATTGCCAAATCAAAGAGGCTGCCGCCATCCCTCCAGATTATCACCCGTGCGATCTGGCTTATTTCCGGTTCCCTTTGAGCCTGCGGGTGGTCGAGGAAATTGGAGCGCGGCATTGTCATGTCTTACGAAACGATAAGGCGATGGAACCGCAAATTCGGGGCGGCTTATGTCAAGCAGTTGCGCAGAGGGAAGCCGTCGCGAAAGGATATCTGGCATTTGGCGTCTTGATTTCCATCGGTGGCCGAAAACATTGGCTTTGGCTTGCCGTTGACCAGGACGGTTACGTCCTCGACGAGCTTGTCCAAGCCCGCCGCGATACCAAAGCTGCCAAGCGATTGCTGGTCAGACTGTTGAAGAAGCAAGTAGATTGTTCCGGTCGTTGACAGTCCAGCCGCCGGTAAAACCGAAGCCTTTCCTCAACCACAGCATCGCCTCGAAACCCGCGATGGTTTGCCGCGGTGTGTTGAAGGATTGGAAGCCACGGATTTTGGCCGTCGGAACAAATGAGAGTCGTCCAGCATCGCTAGTCATAACGTTCGATATTGGTGCGGATCCTATCACCAGCCACCGATTTTACATTCGACGGAGGATTGCCAGGACGAGCCGTGCCGCAAGGAGTCCTTATCTCGCCGGAAAGGAACTGGCCGCTGTTGCAGGGCAGCATGTTGACGTCGAGAAAGTCGCTCCTCTTCAGGGAGTTCTGATACGCTACAACTTCTTTTATCGACAACGGGGTCGAGAAGATCGTCGCTCCCTCAAATCCCGGCAACGCCTCTATTGGCTCAATCATGGGCGACGTCTGACCGGGCACGGCTGCAGCACCAATAACCCATGGCCCAACCGATCCGAAAATGACGGATTTCGGACGATCGGTCGGYGTACCAGAGCTGAAAGGAGAATGCGGGAACCCGCTGTCGAGTACTGCCTCATCCCATTGATAAGCTGTAAACGCAAGAAAATAGGTATATGGCGCAAAACGGTCGATGCGAACTTTGCCGTCTGGAGTGAAGGTATAATAAATCCACTCTGTGCCGGAGAATGCCCCTGTTGGCCCCACGACGTTCATATCCCAGGGCCTCTGCCACCATGCAATATACGCCATGTCGCTTTGAAGCAGGCTTTTCGCAAAAGACCACTTTTGACCATTCGGATTAGGCGTGGCTCCCAGCGCGAATGATAGGTAAGCATCGTTCGAATTCGAACTTAGAAGCGATAAGGCGCTACCGCCATTAGGAACGGTATTATCACGGGTCTTTTCGACCAAAAGGACAGTGAACCCTGTGTCAGGTCTGATCGACGCCGCTTGACTAGTCTCGATTGACGCGCGCGGCGGAAAGTTGAAGGAGGTCTTGTTGGTATAGAAGTCGAATGCCTGCCTCGTATCTTCGGGCACCGGATAATCCGCTTCTGCCGCCGAGTCGTGTATGTAGAGCTTGGGAAATTCCCCGAAAATTGGCACCACCTTCGGTGTGAGCGTCTGAGACATTTTGTCCGACGCGCTTCCAAGACAATTGGCTTCATTGGTGCATGATGCCCCCTCGCCGTCGCCAGCGACAAGACAGCCCAGCGTGGAAAACAATAGGAAGATTTTCATTCCATTTTTCATTGAAAACAATCCTTTTTTGGAAGCGTAGATCTTGCTCTAGCGAGTGAGCTCGGTGGTGTTCCGGCGCCCTGTCTGGCGCAGCATATCGCCGACTACGTCGGGCCAATCAGTGGTGATAAGATTGGTGCGATTGACGATCGCCATTTCCGGATCTCCTCGGTAATCCGGCACGATCCCTCGTTGAGCGGTCGATCTCGGATCCGTATTGTGCTCGAAGCAGCATTTTCCGGCGCTGTTGGCAGCGCCCTCTGGAAAGTAGTTACTTTCATGATAGGTGGCGAAGCCCTGCGTCTGGTCGATATAGTCGAAATACGCCTGAAGACCGTCGCCTTTGTAAAATTGGTTCATCTCAAATTGAATGRAGAACGGCGCCACATTCCATTGATCGTAGATTGAGTCCTCGTGGGGATCATAGCTGGAATCCCTCACATTCTCGTCATCCGGGTTTTCGACGATAATGAGCCCGCCAATGAGGTTGGGGTCATAGGTTGTCCGGTTTAAGATCGTGCCGACATCCATCGCATCCTTTGCTTTGAGCTCGAATACAACGGCTTTGCTAAGCTTCGCATTTCCCTTGGTTGCGAGAATGTCAAGGCAACGTTGCATGAGCTCGATGGGATCAGCAGGGTCCTGATCATCGACCGCCGCCTTGACATCGACGATCATCACGTAGCCATGACCATCATCGGAGACATATTGGGCGAGTAGATCGAGCGCGCCAGAGAACGTCAGGAACTTCGCCTTTCGTCCTTGCGAATCGGTGAAAACGCGGCCATGTCGGTCCCGTAGATCGGCCTGCCGTAGTTGCGAAAAGCTCTGATTATAAAGTAGGCCGCTTCCAGTTGACTCGCGCTCAATCCTGTAGTCGTGAGATAGAACGACTTCTTTGTCTGCGGTGAAGCGGGCATCGACCTCCACGCTCTCAATCTGCGAATTCCAGGCGTCTTGCAAGGCATAGGCTGAATTCTCGGGATAGATCTCCCAAGATCCGCGGTGCGCAGATAGCAGGACCAAGTCATCGTCGGGTTTCGGCAGTTTAAACATGTTTCTTGTAATCGCACTTACAAGATATGGTGAAGGCTTTACCGGAAGTAGCGCCTCTGCTGCGGCATAGGATGGAATACCGAAAGCAAGAAGAGAAGTTAAAGTGAGCGATGCGCGCAGATCTCGTCGGCCGCCGAGGTAACCGAAACGCGAGGAGCAAAAATTTAGAACCACAGATGCTATGTTTTTGCTGGTGTGCATAAGGATTCAGAACCTTTCGATGAGAATTTGGTAGCTCGCTACGTTGTACGGCTTGTTCCTGCGGCTTTTTGCAACACCGTCTCAGCAGTGGCTAAGGCCCGGGGTGGCAACGAAAGCAGGGAATATGCCCTCGCAGCGCCAGGGGATTTGTTAGCCGACGCCTGGTTCACCCCTTGCGCTACGGCTGCAATAACAGGCTGTCCGACATCAATATGATCCATAAAGGGGATTTCGATGAAAGCAGCTTGGAGCTCCAACTCAGTTATTTTCGTCCTGGAGTAGCGGTTCTCAGGTGAGGAGGTGTTGGCAGGACTTTCTCCATCAAAGCTGCTGCGCCATACGGTGTTTGGACGTAGTCAGTTGCCTGCCAGCCGCTCTTTTCGTAAAGAACTCGCGCATCCTCTGTTATCAAGTAAAGGCTTTTGCAACCAAGGCACAATGCTTCATGCTCCAGCCGCTCGATCAACAGCGTGGCTATTCTTTTCTCGCGGTAAAATGGATGGACAAAAAGTGACTTAAGCCAAGGGGATAGATGAGGTTTTCCGTCGAAATCGCGATCAGCCGACGTGACCATCCCAACTGACGATGCGTTTTCAATGGCAATCAGTGTTAGCGGCATTGAATTTTTTGTTGCTGCTTCAAACTCGCCTCGCGTTTGTTCGTACGAGCCGTTTGATTGACAACCCCATTGTCCGAAAGTCCAACTTGCGCAAATGGAAGTGAAATTCGGAAATCTTTCTAGGTACTCGATCGTTACCGGAGTTCCAGCTACCATTGGTTTCGCGGTCATAGTATCTCCATTTTTCTGGCGGGCCGAGCAATCGAGCGAGGATCGGTCAATTTGAGGTGAGGCCCGTGCACCAACTGATGCTATCGGATCCCACGACATATCCTGGACAATGACGCTGCGATTAAAGGCGGTTCGCCAGCGCGTAACTGCGTGATCACAAACCTGCTAAGATTTGTGGCAACGCCGTCATGCGGCTAAACAGCTTTGTGGCACCTGCCTCTATCAGTCTGTCTCCATGCCCAGCAAGGCAATGAGAGCCACCTACGAAGCCAATCACCATCATGCCGGCTGCCACCGCCGCCTGAGTTCCAGCAACACTCTCTTCAATAACGAGACAACTGCCAGCCGGTGTGTTCATATTCTGTGCTGCAAACAGAAAGAGATCCGGCGCTGGCTTACCACGCGCAACTTGCGAAGCGCTGAAGACATGGGGCCAAAAGAAATCATGTAGGTCTGTGATTTTAAGTGCCAAGCAGAGCTGCGCAGCATCACTGTTCGACGCCACGCACTTCCTTAAATCGATAGCTTCCAAGGTTTGCCAAACGCCGCTGGTTGCACGCAGATCACGAGTATATCGATTTGCAACTTCGGCCATCACACGTTCATGATGATCCTCCGGCAGTCGTAAGCCGCCCTCGGATTCTATGACTGAATAACTTTGCTGGTCAGTCATTCCTATGAAGCGATCGTTATAATCTTCAGCGGATATGATATAGCCGTATTTCGCCAAAGCTTCGGTGTGCACCGTGGTTGCAAGCTCGCTATCAACGAGAACCCCGTCGCAGGCGAAGATGAGTAATTCCGGACTTTTTGAAAAAGACATACAAGGAGTCCTCGTTGTAGAAACGCTCTGAGTTTTGTCCCGGTGCAGCTTTCAATCTTCCGAGCATTGGGCAGAGTACGAGTGAAACCGATCGGATGTTGAGCATTGCGGCACTGGGAAATTGGTGCGACGCGCGGTGCTCAGCCGGAAGTTGCTCCTGCGGCGACCTTCGGACCTTGCTTATGAAGAGCATTCCAAACCTTGTGAAACGCCTCTGCATAAAGCTCCATCAATTCGCCATCGTTGGGCGGCGCAATCTCGGAGACGCAAAACATCGTATCCAAGAGTTTCATTGTGTTTGGAAAATCGGCGGCCTTCCAGTTGTCGCAAATGTCCGGAAGATATTCGAATACGGGCTTCGTGAGCCAAACACAGATAGGCACGCCTTCGGCCTGCAGCGATTTGACCACGAAATCCCTTGCAGCCGGGCCTGGCGCGAAGCCAAGTGCCGCAGGTTCGATCCGGAGGGGAAAGTTGAGCATCGAATGGTCGCAGTCAGATGGGTTGAAAAGAGGAAATATACCCACAAGTTCGCTGATCATCTCCCATAAAAGCTTGCTATTGTCTCTTCGGATTTGGAGTTGCGTATCCATCTCCGTGACCCGCAGCTTCGCTATAGATGAAGAGAATACGTTAGGCCTGTAGTTGTACCCTTGGGAATAGGGCGAGAATATTCGCGCTCCACTCCGAGACGAGCTGGACAGCGATACGCGATCAACATGTGCAATCAAGTTGGCGTCTTCCGTAATGACAAATCCTAACTCGCCAGCCCCAAGGTGCTTGGCGCCGCTTCCGGATAGAGCGAGTGCGTCTGCATCAAGATGTGCACCGCCGACGATTGGTTTCGCGGCTCCGATCGATTGGCAGATGTCGTCGATCACACTGATGCCTTGAGCACGCGCTGCAGACCTCCCGTCGGGGACGAGAACATTGTTCCCAAAAAGGTGAGTGACTAAAACTGCAGCGACGTTGGGGTTGAACCTTTCAGCGGCCGCCCACTGATCAATCCCGGCTAGGTCCATGTCGACATCAACGAAGACCGGTTGGAGGCCACTGATTGTAATTGGTCCTACCGCTCCAGGCCAATTCAGTGCCGCGGTAACAACTTGCTCGCCTCGCTCTTTGACGTAGTCGAGCTCGATGTGAATGGCCGCCGTTCCGCTGCCAACAGCCCGCACTTGCCACTTCCCAGCCCACCTCGCAAGATTTTGCTCCAAATCACTCACGATTGGATGGTGAACACGGTGATACCTTCCACCATCCACAACGCCACGGAGGGCATCCAAGTGCTTGTTCTGCGCGGCGGGCCAAGGTGTAACACGTCCCTGGGGGACCACAGGCCTCCCACCGAAAACGGCGAGCTTCTCGACTGAGAAAGCACCTGTTGCGTTGCGGGTTTTGAGCCGTAGTGCACCGAATCCGTTCATCGCGTTCTCCAATCATGCTCATTAAAATGCCGATCAGCTCACACGAACGCTAGCACCGCTTTCCCAGGTATGATAGCTCAAATGAGGTATATAAAAAAGTATATTCTAAGGTATATTTAAGATTCTCGAGATAAAGTAAGTATAATATTGGATTCTGTTGTGTTGGTCAGGCAGCCGCTTGGGCGTCCAGTGCCGTGCAAAGTGGGCCTGCCATTTAGAACATTGATGATCAACTCTCCGCAGTGGTCAAAATGCCCCGACCGCTACGTGGGTTCCGACCTCAGAAGCTGCGGGTTTACAGTCAGAGAATGCATGACATCCTTGGATGGTCCTTCCATTTTGCCATAAACAGGCTCCGCTGGAAATTCAGCGGAACTGTCCTCGTGTGTCCGCCAGGCGTTTGCGCCTTTCCTGGCGGCGGGAACTACCCGTATCGACGGGACGAGATTGAGGTCACAAGGATTACAAACCGTCGTCGCGAGGATGCTGTATGTTGGTGTAAGGATCAGGTGGTCTTTCGCCCCAGCCGTGGATTCCTCGGCCATGGCTGCATTTTGCTGTGTTACCTGATCCATTTGATTGACTGTCGGGTTGACCTCAAAAAGGGTTGCGGACTGCTTGTTGGAAGCGGCCGTGACGGCATCAAGCTGACGCTCGCCACCTTTCCAAACCACTGATCTCGCTCGCGCGCCCGGCGTCCGAGGTCGCACCAGCAGGCACCATCTGTGGTCGGTCGTGGCAGCCCGGAACGGTCGTCTGTTTTTACTCAATTTTACGCATCCTTTACGCTGCTTAACATTGAACCCGCTACCTAGGTTGGCGACGTAGCCAGGAACCCGTCCATGGACATCGAACTGATCGACGGTAAATCGCGAAAGTCCCTCCTACCGTGCCGCGGGGTAGAGCATCCGCTCAGGACGCGGTTGCTTTGCCTGATCGCGGGCCTGGTCGCCTCCGGTTTGTCGACGCCTACATCTGCCGACGACAGCGCAACCGCCAGTACGTCGCTGTTTCAGGTCGGGTCCAACATCGCTGAGACAGGAACCGGATACTCGCTGTTTCGTGGACCGCAGCACGGCTCCAAAGACTATTGGATTGAATGCTCTTGTTCGAACGGCGCATTGGCGGTCAGATCGTGTCCTACCTTGAGCTACAAATGCTATTGCGCAGATAAGCCCTCGATATCTTGCAACCAATGATCTGCTCGCCCCGCAACCCAGCCATGCTCGGTTCTGAGCGCTTCGGCTCAACGGTGTCGGCTAGGATGCCGGCGTCTTGCGACATAAATCGCGTCGCACCTTCTCCCGGTGCCGGCAACGACTGCCTTCCCGCGACGTCGGTCCCTGCCGGTTCCCTTCATTCGGCGCCTGGACACTATTCGTTCGCGTATATCCGTCATGCCGGTTCTGTCGGCAATCTGTTTGTCGGGCAGAGGTCTCGGGTCTTGGACGGCGACGTCCTTTGTTTCTCCTGCCGTCCCGCCGAAGATCAAGCCGGCCTTGAGGCGATCTACTGGCGCCGTCCTTCCGGCCCTGCAGCGCTGCGAGAACGGAGGCGAAATCACACACGATGGACCCAGGGTCTGGGGATGGGATTGTTGCAGGTCGCGCGCGAACGCCTTCGGGAGGTTTGGGTTTGCGGCTGAGACTGGCGAGCGTTTTGGCACTGCTCCTGTCGGGTTTGGTTGGGCCTGAAGCGGCCGAACAAAAAATTTCCGATGAGGCCTCATGGAGAATGGA
Source organism: Rhizobium sp. 01N447_2 (assembly GCF_056399245.1). Lineage (NCBI taxonomy): Bacteria > Pseudomonadati > Pseudomonadota > Alphaproteobacteria > Hyphomicrobiales > Rhizobiaceae > Rhizobium > Rhizobium sp. 01N447_2. Next base: position 2,475 of record NZ_JBFTQY010000046.1, on the reverse strand, counting down.
AAGTGGATACAACCGCGCCGGATCGTTGACCCCGAGCGCTGCTGCGCCGATCGAACAGCTCCTCGTCGGCGCCGATGGCATAAAGGAGAAATACGACGACTGGGGCGTTGAGTGCGCGATCGTCGATGTCGGAAAGCAATGTGCCGCGGGTCAGTTTCATGAAGATCCGAAGAGCGGCGTGGCTGTGTTCGCAATTCAGGTCTACCCTTCTGAAGAGCTGGGTACGAGAGTCCTAATCAGGATGCCGCTCGGATTGAAGTTGTCGGAAGGCGTGCGCCTCGCGCTCGATACGCAACCCTCGGAACAACATGCAGATGTTGCGACGTGCCTGCCCGAAGGTTGCGTCGTACTTCTCATAATGTCCGACCGCACCGTAGACATTATGAAAGCTGCGCAGCTGCTCACCGTCAGCGCCACTTCGTTTGCTTCAGGTGGAACGCTGACCTTTCGGATCTCTCTGAAGGGGTTTTCTCGTTCCCTCGAGCGGCTGGAGGAACTGCAATGATCGCGACGCTCCCATGGCGGATGCCGTTCCTCTCTCGCAACAGCTGACGGACTTGCGCGCATCGAACCATAGCCCCTGATAGCGCCGATCTCATGAGACATGGGGCCGCGGCAACGGCACACCATCATTCGGCAATCAAACGCTGCTCGTGAAAGTCTCGAATGCAGCGGCTCGATGTGGGGATGTTTCTGGAGGTTTCCCGCAGACGAAAACGAGAATTCGAAGCCGGCAACGGAAGAAGAAATCAATCATCGAGGTTGGCGATATGGACCATATATTAGTCGTTGATGGCGATCCGGAAATCCGCCGGCTACTGACGCATTATCTTGTCGATCAAGGTTTTCGTGTCACCGCTGTTGCATGTCGGCAGGACTGTGAGAGATGGATCGATACCAGCGGGCCTGACCTGATCGTGCTCGACGTCCTGCTTCCGGATGGTTCGGGCCTCGATATCTGCAGGAACCTGCGCGCTCGCCGGTCTCGAATTCCTGTTATTCTGCTGACCGCATTGAAGGAGGAGGTGGACCGTATCATTGGCCTGGAATTCGGAGCGGACGATTATCTTGGTAAGCCGTTCAATCCGCGAGAACTCGTAGCAAGGATCAGGGCAGTCTTGCGACGAGCCGCTGACGCTGAGGACGCCGACACCGACGTCAAGGTCTTCAATTTCGCAGAATTCATCGCTGACACAAGCACCCGGCGGGTTTGCAAGTTGCGTGGCCCAGAAATCGAGTTGACCGGGGCCGAATTCGACCTTTTGGTGGTCTTTCTTGAGAGACCGGGCCGACTGTTGTCACGAGACCGGCTGCTTGATTTGACACAGGGGCGCAAGAGCGAGCCTATGGACCGATCAATAGACGTCTTGATGAGCAGGCTGCGACGCAAGCTTGGTGAAACCCAAAGTGGCCCCCTTTTCCGGACGATCCGAAATGGCGGTTACCAGTTCACGGTTCCGGTCAAGGCAGGCATCCCTGACGGGGCAGCTAGCATTGCGGCTCTCATCGGCAACGGCAACGTTCGCTCCTTGTGAGCGCTGGCGACTTTTGTCGTTTCAGCTTGCCAACGAAGTTGCCGGTGGCGGCGGTGTCTATCAACCGTTGAGATCGCAGGCGCTAACCGCCGGTCAGTTGTCCAGCTGCCGCTAGGTGGCAGACGGGTCAGGATCGATTACTTGACCTTACATACGCGCTCGACGTTGGCTTCGGCATCCGGAAAGATATTCATTATCGAGAACGGAGGCAGCTACAGCTTAAACTGAATAGTCCGCAGTTTCGTAGACACCTTACATTCTTGGCGAAATACGGGGGCCTGCGCATTAACCGACAGCTCGATCGACAATAGGTGACGCAGCCGGCGGCCGCTTTGCGCTCAAGGACGATAGGCGGCGGAACAAGGTTTGCCCGGCGCCGAACGCGCGCGGGTGATATTGCCAGGGGGATGGACCGCCGGCGCAATAGTCGCTATTTGCAGCACATGCTGCGATGCTGAAGACGTCGCTGAAAAATCACCGCAGACACCCAAGGCTCTTTTAAAGTGAAAAAAGTACAACGCAGCTTTGCCGTCGAGTACAGATCTGGTCGGCGAAAACTCAATTCTGAACCGAATTCGATTTGGGGAGACACCGATCTCAAGTCCGTTGCTCGAGATCTGCAGGACGAGGCAATGCCATTTATGTCATTAACTCCTCAGGCAAGAAGCAGCGAGATGCTTGTATCCGGAGAAGAACAGGCCGGGCCGTTATTGACACTGCCGATCGAGCAGGAGACAAATGCACCGGCTTTACAGGAGACCATAATGGCCGACGAAAACAATACGACGACCAATGCTGACACGCCAGCCGCCGCGACGCCCAATGTACCGAAGAAGGTGCGCAAACCTGCCGACGAAAACAATACGACGACCAATGCTGACACGCCAGCCGCCGCGACGCCCAATGTACCGAAGAAGGTGCGCAAACCTCGCGCCAAGAA